>JBARYO010000488.1:0-3468 GCA_049647905.1 Elainellaceae cyanobacterium
CGCCATAGCGCATCCAAAATGGCCAAAGTATCTGGCGTTGCCGCTTCACCGGAAACCGGTATGCGCTCGTGCTGCGCTGTAGCCCAACTACAGAAATAATGGACGGCCCGCTCACGCCACGGGTCGAGTTCCCACACTTGCTGCAGCGGGGACAACAGGTTACTGGCTAGCCGGTAGGACTCGTCAATACCCCACACCAGACCCCGCGACTGTAAATCAGTCAGAGAGATCCCATCGACACCAGCGATCGCCTGGAGGTGGTGGCTCTGAAGCGCAACGGGTCCAAACACAGCCAGGGTCGCCAACAGTCGCCGCTCCTCATCGGTGAGGTCGCTGGCTGCCCGCATAATCAGGGCCTCTGGGGAAAACCCGGCATCGATCTGCTGGGTCATTTCGGCAAAGGAGACCTGTCCTCGCCGGACAACGTCTGTATGCTGGATGAGCAGGGCTGGATTGCCATTCAGATGATGGCATAGGTCCATAGCCGCCCGCTGTTCTTCAGGGTCTAGGGGACGGCCCAGCTGCAGTTCTATAAACGTCAGGGCTTCGTGGTCAGAAAACTCATCCAGCGGAAGCACCTCGCCCTGGTCCAGCAGCAGGCAGTCTGGAGAGGCCAGCACCAAGGGTACCGTCCCTAGCAAAGCGTCAGCGCTATCGACCACCTCAGTTTGGTCCACAATCACAAGACCATTGCGGCTACGCAGCGCCTGATGGATTTCCGGCAGCGTTGGCTTGGTGAGGACAGCATTATCGCTGCGGTAGAGGGTCTCAAACAGGTGCTGGAGCAGATCCGTGCTGAGGCATTTATAGGCATCGACATAGATGATGCCATCGCCGAACTGCTGCTGCATTTGCTGCTGCTGCGCGAGGGTTCGCAACAGGGTAGTTTTGCCGCCACCGGAGGGACCGTAAACCTGGAGTAGTTTCCCAGCTTGAATCGCTTTGACAGCACTATGCAAAGCGGCCTGACGGTCAAATAGCTCTGATGCAGTGGGGGGTGTGGCGGACTGAGGGATCCAGCGCTGGGAGCTTGATGACGTGCCGTCGATGCGGATGCCGTTGGCCGTCCATTGTGTACTGTATTCTCCGGTCATCACACGGCGTGGAGAACCCGATGACGGAATTTTTTTGGACGCAGCTAGGGTCGGGAGGGCGGGAGAGGGTTGCAGCTGACCGTGATAGCTCCAAAGGGGCTCGGCTTGGTCTGCCTGACTGTCGTACACGCCAATATCCAACTCGCTGACGCCAGCAATTCGAATTTGCTGCAGCCCAGATTTGATGAAGCGCACTAGGCTGTCTTGCTGCTCGACCTGACCATAGAAGGTGAGGTAAAGGCACTGCCTATCAATGCGGGCCTCAACGGCGACGCGCGACGGCAGTAGCGATCGCTCAATCAGTGCGGCGATCGCCATCGTATCGCCAGCATAGGCCGCACTTAACCGCTGCTCCATATCAACCTGAACGTCATCGCGCATGGCGCGTCTAATCTGCATCATAGACAGTAAATCCCCTTACCCAAACTAGCCCCACGGCAGTGTTCTAGCTGTCGTTGTGACTATTTCTATGGCTATTGTGTACTCAGTATCTGGTGAAGCCGTTGGCCTGCTGTGGCACTCCCTGTAGTGGTCCGGGTTCGCAGGGCTTCATTAGGCAGTAGAAGCTGTTTGGCACCATTGGCAGATGACCATGGTAGATTCTGTCCTAACGTCGGCGATGCATGGGCCATCGCAATATATCCCGGTCCAATCTCATAAAGAATAGACAGGGAATAACAGGATTCATCAGGACGAAATGATGCGGATCGATCAGTCGATCTCTCAAACGGTAGATTTCTTTAGTCCCATAATAGCTCGATGCAACGGTGAAGGCGGTTATCATAGCCGATATGAGGCTTCGTGCTGTCTCATTAGGTACTAGACCCCGACACCCATGCCTGACTCCAGTCTTCGCTCTAGCAATGCCCGATTGATCGACGCCCTATTACGGGAGCGCAGGCTGCTTCACTGGGCAAGTCGCGCTGCTGTGACCCTTGCCGCATTGAGTATGGCAAGCAGCTGGCAACCCATCGCCCTGGCTCAATCTGCAGATATACCGTCCCTCACAAGTCCCCTAGAGGTGGACGAAGCTGATCCGCTGCTGCCCAATCTAATTGTCGACCGGCCCTTGAGCCTGCAGGAGCAGCAGGCGCTACGGGCGTCTCTAGAGCAGCTCAAGCGGCAGGGGGAGCGGCAGTACGAAGCGGGAAATATTCCTGACGCCTTTGAGATTTGGATCCGGGAACTGCGGCTGCGCCGGGTGCTAGGCATTCAAGAGGAGGTGCCTGCCTTGAGCCGCGTTGGGGACATTGCCTGGCAGGAAAACCAAACCCTTGAGGTGCGCGTCATTGGCGATCGCCTGGGGGAAATTGAGCAGGAGATCCGCGCCCAGCCTGCGCCCGATTACGGCCTGCTGCTGCAGGTGGCCGAATCCTACAAGACGCTTCGAGACCGGGAGCGGGCGATCGCGGCCTACACCACCCTCATTCAGCAGGCCAATCAGCGGGGCGATGCCGCTACTGAAGCCATGGCCCTAGCTGGACTGGGGGAGGTGCATTTAGCCTGGTTCGACTATTCCCCAGCGGCTCCGGTGTATGAGCAATTGCTGGCGCTGTACCAGGCGCAGCAGAACGCCATCGGCGAACAGCAGGCGCTAGAAAAGCTTGTCATTGTCTATGACGAAACAGACCAAGCGGGGGAAGCCATTGCCGCTCGGCAGGCGCTAATCCAGCGCTATCGTCAGGCGGGAGATTTAACTCAGGTTCCGGCCCTGAAAATTGCCGTTGCCGAGCGCCACCGCCAGCTCGGTCAGCTCAATGCCGCCGTGCAAGCTTACCAAGAGGCCATTGGCGTCGCGCAGCGGTTGGGCTACCTTGGCTATGCGGCAGACGCCTACCGTGGTCTGGGGTATCTGTACCAATCGGTAGACCGGCCCCAAGATGCCCTGACGGCCTATCGCTTTTTACTGGACGTTGAGCGGCAAGCCTACAACACCTACGGCATGATGGAGGCGTTTGACCAGATGGGGCAGATTCACCGCAGCCGGGGTGCCACGGGGCAGGCGATCGCCTCATTTCAGCGGGGGCTAGCCTTGGCGCAGCAGCTCAGCTACCGGACAGAGTATTTCAATGCGCAGATTCAGGGGTTGAGTGCGGGGCAGCCGTAGGCGCTGGCGGATGAGTAAGACTAACTCTATAAAATTTGCCCATAAAAAAGTCCGGTCGGCAACCGGACAGGCACTCATTGCATGAAGCAATTCCTACCCATCACTCTTCCATCGGTCGCCGTGACCTGTCAGCGCTATGATAGGCTTCGTTACGGAATTTAGGATTTCGTTATCTCACATCCACCCATGTCCCTAGACCATCACAACAGCTGCGACTGTCGCCCCAAACGCAGGGCTCTCGTCGCCGCGCTGCTGTTGCTCCTGACC
>JBARYO010000489.1:0-8446 GCA_049647905.1 Elainellaceae cyanobacterium
CCGTACTGCAGCGCTAGCGTCGCCGTCAAAATCGTGCCGCCCACCGCTAGCTTGGTTCGCATCACCAGTTCTGGTGACCAGGGGAGCCCAATGCGCCGCTGCGCCTTTTCTGGCAGGGTTCCTTGGCAGTAGCTCTGACTGGAGTCGACATTGTGGACCAGGCTGAGCCAGTCCAGGGGTGGCTCCTTGGGGCAATACACCTGCTGCTGGTCCGCAATCCCTTGCGCTAGCAACATGCGATACAGCAAGCCAAATTTTGCCATGGGAAACCGATGCCCCAGTGGAAGGGGGGCAACATAATGGGGATGGTGAACAATGGGCAGATCTGGCATTGTTTTACTGTAGCGGCCCCTGAGGTAGATGGCATTGTTGATACATCAAGAGCACATCACAAGGCGGGTGCGCTTTTTGGGCTAAAGCTCCGATAGAATTCAATCAGTCCGGTCTTAGAGAATTTTAGAGTAGAGAAGCGATGGCAACTTGGCAAACCGTATCAGGCGACATTACCGCACCAAAGGGATTTCGAGCCGCAGGAATCGCGGCGGGACTCAAGCCATCAGGGGCAAAGGACTTGGCCCTGATCCTGTCGGATGTGGATGCGATCGCGGCGGGGGTGTTTACCCTAAATCAGGTGAGCGCGGCCTGCGTTGACTACTGCCGTCAGCGCCTTGATGCTAAAGCCAGCGCCCGCGCTATTCTCTGCAATGCGGGACAAGCCAATGCCGCCACTGGTGATGGGGGATGGCAAGATGCGCGGGAGAGTGCCCAGGCGATTGGAGCTGCCCTGGGTATCTCCCCCGACGCCGTGCTTTTGGCGTCAACAGGTGTCATTGGCCAGCGCATCCGCATGGAACCGCTCAAGGCTGGTATTCCTGCTCTCGTGGAACAGCTTACCGATGGCGAGAATGAGGCAGCCCGCGCCATCATGACCACTGACTTAGTGCCCAAGACCATCGCACTGGAAACCATGATGGACGGACGTCCCGTGCGCATCGGCGGTATTTCCAAGGGCTCAGGAATGATCCATCCCAACATGGCCACAATGCTGGCGTTTGTCACCTGCGATGCCGCTGTCTCCCCACCGCTCTGGCAAGAGATGCTGTCACGAGCTGCCAACCAAAGCTTCAATCAGATCACAGTTGACGGCGACACCAGCACAAACGATAGTCTGATTGCCCTGGCCAACGGCGAGTCTCGTACCCCGGCCATCACGACACCTGGGCCAGCAGCAGACCAGCTGGAAGCCATGCTGACTCAAGTCTGTATCCACCTCGCTAAGGCGATCGCCCGTGACGGGGAAGGAGCCACTTGCCTGATTGAGGTCACGGTCACAGGGGCGGCTAACGACAAATCGGCTCGGCAAATCGCTCGCACCGTAGCCGGGTCATCCCTAGTCAAATCCGCTGTCTTTGGACGTGATCCCAACTGGGGCCGAATTGCAGGAGCTGCCGGACGTGCTGGGGTGCCATTTGACCAGAGCGATCTAGATATCTATCTGGGAGATGCTCAGCTGCTGCAGGAGGGGCAACCGCTCCCCTTCGATCGGCCAGCAGCCTCAGCCTATCTAAAGCAGGCGGCGGCAGGTGACTATCTCAAAGACGATACGGTAGCGATCGCGATCAAGGTGGGCCATGGGCAAGGCACGGGCATAGCCTGGGGCTGTGACCTCAGCTACGACTACGTCAAAATCAATGCAGACTACACCACCTAGCGCAGCATAGGAATACCTGCGTAATGCCATCCAAGCAACTTTAGCGCGTTGGGCGGCATTACGCCGCGTCAGTCAATTCAAGCTCGGTGTTCTTGGCGATCGCCTGCTTAACGAGATCAAACTTTCGGCGGCAGTGGTTGTCACGCTGAAGAGGTAGCTCTTCATTTTTAATCACCAAGCTCATCTCAAGCTCGCTTGTATTCGAAGCCCTGAGAATCGGCGAGTAGTTGTCAATGACCACTTCAACGCTAACGAGCTTAGAAAAATTGACATTGCCCGGCAGCTCTTTTGCAAAAAGGTAGTCTTCCTTCTCGTAAATGACATTGAAGTCACAGGTGGCAAGGACGTCAGCCATTAGCTGCCGAATTGTCTCCAAGGGTGCTGCGGATTTACACGAACTGATATAACGAGCCATGAGAACGTTTGCGGTTCAAGGATTGACTTAAAAGTTTGAGAGCTAGTTGGGCGCAAGAGCCTTCGCTAAAGTAAAGCGACGATTCGAACCTCTATCTCGCTAGCAGCTCATTGAACAGGCTAGGAAAGCACAGACCGCAGCGCGACCACTCTCAGAAATGACGTCATGTTCAGGATGAAGCAGGCAGAGAAAACCGTAGGAATGAGCATGGGCCGAAGCTGCGCGATCTGACGCTACAGTGGCTGCGATGTTCATGCATCTATCCTAAGACTAATACAGGCCATATGATTTTTCAAGCCGATAGGCCAGCAAAAAGCATAGGATTTACAGAAAAATTACTGTGGGCTGTTGTGATTGCCCCTGTTCCGTAATCCAGGATACCGGCACCGGGGAAACAAGAATTTAAAAATCGCTATAGTATGATGGCGCTGCAGGTTAGGCAATCGGGCACAGGAGTATGCAAGGCAAGCTGATTGTATTTGAAGGCGTTGAGGGGTGTGGTAAAACAACGCAGCTACAGTTGCTACAGCAGTATTTGAAAGAACGCCTCTGCAGGCCAGCATCATTTGCAGCGGCAGACTGCCCTATCTTTGTAACCCGAGAGCCTGGCGGAACAGCATTGGGAAAGGCGTTACGGCAGCTGCTGCTCGCACCAGAAGACAGTTCCACCATCAGCGCAGACGCCAACGTCACTATCCAACCAGTGACCGAACTGCTGCTTTATGCCGCCGATCGCGCACAGCATGTCATGGCTCAGCTGCAGCCAGAGCTCAGCAAGGGTTCGATTATCCTCTGCGATCGCTACACTGACTCCACTGTTGCCTACCAGGGATTTGGCCGGGGGCTAGATCGCACGCTCATTGACAGCCTGAATCAAATTGCCACCGCTGGTCTTCAAAGTGACCTCACCTTGTGGCTAGACCTGGATGTGGAGCAGAGCTTGAGCCGGGCACGCCAGCGTGGTAAAAGCGATCGCATGGAGCAGAGCGGCATCGACTTTCATCGTCGGGTACGGGACGGCTTTGCCGCCTTAGCGAGCGCGTATCCCGGTCGCATTGTTCGTGTTGACGCCAGCGGCAGTATAGATGAGGTTGCTGACGCTATCCAGCAGATTGTCCAGCAGCGGTTAGAGCGCTGGCAACGCCTATAAATCGATTGCGAGAGATGAGATGAACCAGACTCGTACTCCAGCCCACATGAATCACGTTGCCGATCTCTTTTCCGCCATCAGTGGACAACCCCAGGCGACGGAACTGCTGACCCAAGCCTTAGCCCACAGGCGTATCGCGCCAGCCTATCTCTTTGTTGGACCATCAGGAATCGGCAAGCGATTGACCGCGCAGCGGTTTGCGCTATCGCTGCTGACGCTGCCTAAGCATGTACCTGAGGGCACAACTGAATGGTCTATCGATGCAGACAACCTCAGGCAGGTGACCCAGCGCAGTCACCCTGATCTCTTGTGGGTAGAACCAACCTACCTGCATCAGGGACAGCGCTTTACGGTGGCCGAGGCAGAAGACGCTGGGCTTAAACGACGATCGCCACCTCAAATTCGCCTAGAGCAGGTGCGCGAGCTGACCCGATTTTTGAGCCGACCGCCGCTGAAAGCGTCTCGCTCAGTCGTGGTTATTGACGGGGCGGAGACCATGGCCGAAGCCGCTGCCAATGCCCTGCTCAAAACGTTGGAAGAACCCGGAAACGCCACACTGGTGCTAATTTCCCACAATAGCGACTTGCTGCTGTCAACGCTGATCTCCCGCTGCCAGAGAATCCCGTTTCAGCGCCTGAGTTTAGAGGCAATGGCTCTAGTACTGCAGCAGACCGGGGGGGAAGAGCTGTTGAAGCGGCGGGATCTACTGGCCCTCGCCCAGGGCAGCCCCGGTCAGGCGATCGCCGCCCTGAAGCAGTGGAACGATCTACCAGAGGAGATCATAGCTGCTGTGGCTCAGCCTCCAGCAACGGTTAGGCAAGCGCTAACCATCGCGCGCGACGTTGCGGCATTAGAGGTGGAAGCGCAGCTGTGGCTAGCGACTTATCTACAGCAGCAGTACTATGACACCGAGTCTGACCCTGGTCATCAGTGGTCAGCTAATGGCGATCGGCTCCAGACTCTTGAACGAGCCCGCCAGCAGATCCAGCGGTTTGTCCAGCCCAGACTCGTATGGGAAGTGGCCTTTATGACGCTTGCCGGTGCGCTGTAGGGCAAGGACGATGGGAGGAGCCTAGAACCGATACGCCAGGGTAATATCCCAGCTCTGGCCGTCCTGAGTTAGCTGAATATGCTGAATGAATTCCCGAAAATAAAAGCGGCGCTCCGTCTCTGAAAGATCTAGCCAAAACTGAGGGATGGAGACGGTTTGAGCAATTGAGAACAGGCTTGCCGGGGGCAGCTTCCCTAGCTGGTCGCGCAGCGTGGCAATTTCTGTTTGTAGCGTATAGGCGCGCAGCGTGGCAGTCTGCTGGTCTAAAACACCTTGGTCCTGGAGATCATTGAGCTGGTTTAGAATAGCCTGCTTGGTCTCAATCTGATGCGTCAAGCCCTGCTGTATCGCCGCCACTGGCGGTGGCGCGGCCTGACTGACCGTGCGGGGCAGGTCAGTGCAGACCCGTGTAATAGTCTTGTCAAGGACATCGGCATAGGGAATCGACACACAGCGAATGTTTGACGTTCCATCACGGGACTGCTCTCGGTACGGGCAGCGGCTGGGCCGAAGATAGAGATAGTCTTTGACCCGCTGTCGTCCCCGCTTGCGGGTTGTCTTGCCTACCACCATAGGCATCTGGCAACGGCCACATTGCACCAACCCCGCCAGGGATCGCGGCGCTGTCCTCGTGCGGGGAGCAAACTGGCGGTTGCGGCGCACCAGGCGGTCGATTTGGGCCGCTTCATCCCGTGAGAGGATCGGGGTGTGGGTGTCAGAAATCACATCGCCATTCTGATAGGCCAAATCCCCTCGGTATACCGAGCTTGATAGCCAACGCTTGCCGGTAGACACTGAAATGGTTTTGTTGTGGGCCTCTGTAAGATGGCGAACGCTCTGGCGCAGTGAGCCATAGAGCAAGAAGTGGTCAAAGAAAGCCCTAACAACGGCGGCAGCGCTTCGATCGAGATTGTAGCGATCGCGGGCGCGGCGATAGCCATAGGGTGCTTTTCCTGGCGGCGGCTGACCCTGAATACGGGCCTTCGCATGCCCCTGCCGTATGCGCCGCTGACGCTGCTGGCGATCAATGGTCTGGGCAAGTTCTAGATCGTCAGGTGCTGATGCCGATGGGCCACTCCCTGCCACAGCCTGCACTGAAATCCCAAGCTGGGAAAGTTCGGCTAGGCGATCGCTCACCTCCTGCAGCGATTCTCCCAAATCGGCCAGCCGCCGCACCATAATGACATCGACCGCTTGGGGATCGTGGCGGCAATCTTGGCACAGCTGCAGGAGCTGATGGTGCGCTCCGATATCTTGATAGATTCGGTCAACGGGCTGGGGCCAGTCATAAGGGTCAACAGCCTCGGCAGAGGGATAAAAGACATAGGCATAGATCATTAGTCCTGCCGCCCTAATCCGCTATCAGCTCACCCGTCAGCACGGTCACGGCCTGCCCCCGTAGCCCGACGCGATCGCCCCGACAATAGACCCTGATTTCGCCGCCGCGCGGTGAGGCTTGGTAAGCCGTCAGGATGTCTTTTTCTAGCCGGTCTTGCCAAAACGGCCCCAGCGCGCAGTGGGCCGAGCCGGTTACCGGATCTTCGTCGATTCCTGAGCCAGGGGCAAAAAAGCGGGAGACGAAATCGTATTGGGTTTGCGTCGATCCCCGAGTCTCGGCGCGGCTGGTGACAATGATGCCCCGTACGGGGAGCGATCGCAGCTGACCAAAATCGGGGGTCAGCTGTCGCACTGCCGATTCAGAAGAGAGTTCCACTAGGTAGTCAAAGCGGCTTTTTCCGACAAATAGAGCCCTAGTGCCCAAGGCCTCCAGCAGCCCGTCGGGCGGGTCCACCGGAGTGACCTGCGTTGCGGGAAAGTCTAGCTCAATCCAGCCCTCGACTTGGCGGGCGGTCAGAAGACCGCTGCGGGTTTCAAATTGGGCGATCGCGGGGGGTGGCAGGTGCCCCTCAGTCCACAGCACATGGGCGCTGGCTAGGGTGGCGTGGCCACAAAGATCAACTTCGGTTGTTGGGGTGAACCACCGCAGGTTAAAAGAATCGCCCTGACGCTGTAGAAATGCGGTTTCCGAGAGATTCATTTCCTGGGCAACTTGCTGCATCCAGTCACCAGGTCGGGGAGCGGGCAGAATACACACGGCAGCCGGGTTCCCCGCGAAAGGGCGAGAGGTAAAGGCGTCAACTTGGCTGATCTTCATAGCGGCATACTTTTGGAGGCGTTTGGCGATCGCGCCATCATTGTAGCCCCGGCAGCGGCGATTGCTGCGGTAGGGGCACCAGAGGCGGTAGCAGCTCCAGCGGAGGACCAGACGCTAGCTTATGGGCATGGCGCGTGGTTTCGGGCAGGCGGTAGCGGGGAGTGCAGCGTATGACATAGTCGATGGCGCTCTCCAGGCTGATGCGATGGCCAGAAGAGATATAGAGGGGCTTCGTTCCAACGCGGGTGCGCAACACCGCTCCAATGGTCTCCTCCCGATGCATCAGCGGGGTCCATTGTCCTTTGACGTCAGGCACGGTCTCGTGGGTACCCACCAGTCTGGATTTAGCGACGCCAATAGCGGGGATATCGGTCAGCAGCCCCAGATGACAGCCAATACCGAGCCGCCGAGGATGGGCTAGGCCCTGGCCATCGCACAGTAGTAAGTGGGGCAGTATGGTGAGCCGATTGAGCGCGTCCAAAACCGCCGGAATTTCGCGAAACGACAGCAGGCCGGGAATGTAGGGAAACCTGGTCGGGCGGCGAGCGATCGCCCGATCGATGAGTACCAGTTCAGGAAACGTCAATACGGCCACCGCTGCCCGCGTCACGCTACCGCCGGATTCAAACCCAACATCAACGCCAGCAACATGGGTGACCTCGCCCAGCTGATCATCCAGAATGACTCGCCCCTGAAGCTGATTCTGAAACGCGATCGCGGCCTCCCGAGTCTCAGGCCATGGGCCAAGATCAAAGCGACGTGTCATGCCGATGTCCCCACTCATACGACAAAAAGCAGGCCAATTGACCTGCTTTTCATCCTACCTGCGATCGCTAGAACTGGGTCAGGCGAGCCGCGCCAAGCCTAGTGGCCAACGCCAACATATTGAAAGCCCGCTGCCTCTAACCTCTCTTTGTCGAGGAAATTACGGCCATCAATCATAATTGGAGTATGCATGCGCTGGGCCAGCTCTTTGAAGTCGACATCCTTGAACTGCTTCCAGTCTGTGACCAGAACCAGGGCATCACAGCCGTCCGCTAGCAGTTTGACATCTGTCTCGACGCTGACGTTGGATAGTCCATGGCGCATTCCTGTCTGGGAGACTAGGGGATCGTAAGCTTTAACCTTAGCGCCCAAGCGAGACAGCTGCTCGATCATGCTGAGGGCTGGCGCATCCCGCATGTCATCGGTGTCGGGCTTGAAGGTCAGGCCCAGTAAGCCGACGGTCTTTCCTTTGAGGATCTTGAGAGACTGCTGTAGCTTTTCCACCACGAGCAGGCGCTGCCGCTTGTTGACATCGACCGCCGCCTTCAGCAGCTGCGCGTCATAGCCATAGTCGTCAGCGGTGTGAATCAGCGCGGCAACATCTTTGGGGAAGCAGGAGCCACCCCAGCCAAGACCGGCCTGGAGGAACTTGCTGCCAATGCGGGAATCGAGACCAATACCCTTAGCAACCTGAACGACATCGGCACCAACGCGATCGCAGATGTTAGCCACTTCATTGATGAAGCTGATTTTGGTGGCCAGGAAGGTATTCGCCGCGTACTTCACCATCTCAGCCGAGTTGAGATCGGTAGTAACCACAGGAACCGTAGGCAGGGACTGATCTTCAGCAAACTGGCGAGACACGATTGGGGCATACAGATCCTTCATCATCGCAATGGCGCGATCGCTGTTGCCGCCCAGGACAATTCGGTCTGGGTTAAAGGTGTCGTACACAGCGGACCCCTCCCGCAGGAACTCAGGATTGCTAACCACATCAAAATCGACAGAGTCGGCAGTTGCGCTGCCGCCACCGGCGGGGACAAGTTCCTTTTGCCGTTCAGCGACGCCATCGAGCACAATCATGCGCACCCAATCGCCAGACCCGATGGGAACAGTGGATTTGTTCACAACGACCTTATAGCCGCCGTTGAGGTGATTGCCGATGCCGCGGGCAACCGCCTCGACATAGCGCGTATCGC
>JBARYO010000490.1:0-10220 GCA_049647905.1 Elainellaceae cyanobacterium
GCCCCCACCCATACCCTATTTCGCCAGCCCTGCCATCCCTACACCGCCAAGCTAATCGCCGCCACACCAGAACCCCATAAAGGCTTTGACGACCTGATTCCTATATTGGGCAACCTCCCCGATTTGCGCCGCGCCGACCTACCCCCCTGCCGGTTCATCAGCCGCTGCGATCGCGCTACCGACACCTGCCGTCAAAACCCGCTGCCCGAAACCATAGTAGAAGCTGACCACATGGTGGCCTGCTGGCATCCCACGCAACCCTCCTCATCAACTGAGAGGACTGAATTTCTCCCCTTACCAAGGGGAGACTAAGAGGGGTAAAGCAAAACTCAACGCCTCAGCCAAAGTATGTATGAGCGATAGCATCACGATGCTCCAAGTCACCGGCCTCACCAAACACTTCCCCATCGCCGCGCCAGGATTCGCTTGGCCCCTGCGGCCCAAACCCCAGCGATCGCTCCACGCTGTGGACGGCATAGACTTGTCCATTGGGGCAGGAGAGAGCGTCGGGCTGGTGGGGGAATCGGGGTGCGGCAAGTCAACGCTGATTCGCCTTATTGCCCGTCTACTGGAGCCCACCGCTGGGGCGATCGCCTTTGACGGCGTAGATATTGCCCGCATCCCGGTAGGTACCTTCGCCCATAGCGCCCACCGGTCCGAGCTGCAGATGGTGTTCCAGGACCCCAGCGATAGCCTCAACCCCCGGTTCACGGCCTTTGATACGATTGCTGAACCCATCCGGCGGCTAGGGTCAGCGCCAGATCGCCAGCAGCTGCAGCAGCGGACGGCGGTCCTAGCCCAGCAGGTGGGCCTGCCGCCAGAATTACTGGGCCGCTTTCCCCATCAGCTCTCTGGGGGGCAAAAGGCAAGAGTCGGCATTGCCCGGGCGATCGCCCTTAGCCCGAAGCTGTTGATTTTGGATGAGCCCACCTCGGCGCTGGACGTGTCGGTGCAGGCGGTGATTCTGCATCTGCTGGCCGACCTGCGATCGCAGCTAAACATGAGCTACCTGTTTGTGTCCCACGATTTGAACGTGGTGCGGCTGCTGTGCGATCGCATCCTGGTGATGTACTTGGGCAAGCTGGTAGAAACGGGGTCAACAGACCAGATTTTCAACCACCCTCAGCATCCCTACACCCAAGCGCTAATCTCGGCCATTCCCAGCTTTGAGGGGCGTCCGCACCGCATTCCCCTAACAGGGGAGCCCCGCAGCCCCATCAATCCATCCCCCCAGGTTTGTCGGCTTTATGGCCGCTGCCCTAAGGGAGACGATCGCTGCCAGCAGGTTCTTCCAACGCTGCAGCGTGCTGAGGATGGTCATCAAGTGGCCTGTCATTACCCTGGCGAGTGGATAGCGTAGCCTACGCTGGTCGTCGTGCTGCTTGAGGTTATTGGAATAAAATTTTTTCTCAACATAAGACTTGGTTCATCTCTTTAAGTCTATTTGTAATAGTTTTAGTCTCTTGTTGAGACCGGCTTTGGCAGCGCTGGAAACGTGATTGTATCGAGGGCGATCGCCTAGCTTCGGAAACCCTAACAGGCTGTTCCATATTTCACGCTTACCGTTCACTCACCACTGCTGAGCCCAGTTTGGAGCCTTCGTCGGCTCTGGGTGGAGTAGGGACAAATTTTCCTCGAATGCAAGGTCAAAAGACAGCCTGCGCAGTTCTCGGACCTGCAGCTTACCGCTGCGCGTGGCCACCAGCAGCCGTCCTTTATCATCCCAATCGGCCCACTGCACATCATCTAAAATCTCTATTTCACCACCAGATTCCAGGGCATAGACCAGGCTCAACCCATCCACCGCCTGCTCCACCCCAAATTCACCGCCAGCGCGACCCACACTTTCAACCCGCAGGAGGCGATCGCCGTTGGGCTGCTGCTTCTGTAGGCGGGCGTTGCGGCGTTCATCCCAAGGCCCACCGGCACTGCGGGGCGGTGAGTCGGGGGCTTCGGCCCAGCCCCGCCGCCGCTCGTTGGCAAACTGGATAATGGGAATAGATTTGAGGCCGTAGGGCATAGGGGTTGCGGCATCGCGCGGATCGTCGCAGCTGCCGTCGGAGGTGAAGTGGTAGCCCCGAGTCCAGGTGCCGCAGGTGCCAAAGGCGTGGAGGGCGGTGAGCCAGGGCAGCTTAGACAATGCAATGTAGGTGTCTCCATGCGCCCATTGGGCGTTTGGGTTGTGGGCGAAGTAGCAGAGCCACTGCCCATCTGGGGAAATATCTGAGCGGCGCGGAAAGATGCGCCCCCGCAGCCAGGCCCCTGGCTCGTAGCGATTTTGGGCTAGGTCCCAGCGCCCGATATGACTCCACTGGCTAGGGCCGCGGCGGAATACGGCTACCACTGGGGCTTCAGTCGCGAGCAGACAGTAAATTCGGGGTGGAAGGTGCTTCATCGGCAGTGGACTAGGGTGGCCCACTATAGGGGCACAGTGGTTCGCAAACTAGGTCAACTATGGTGGAAAATTATATATTGAAGGCAATACAGCGCACCCATTTATATGACAGACACGATTACGCTCATCTTGACCCTTGTTTTGATTGCTGGCGTTGTCGCGAGCGTCGGTGGAAGTATTATTTTGGCTGTTCAGGCGTTCAAACAGAATCTTGTTTGGGGGTTCTGCTATCTGTTTGCTCCCTTTGCCTCAATTGTATTCATCATCAAGTTCTGGGCAAAGAAGCCCGTGAGAGATGGCTTTTTCCTAAATCTCGCTGGCGTCGTGCTGATTCTGGCTGCTTCTGCAGTTCTCGAAGTCGAGCACCAAGACAATATAGCTCTGCTCACAGGCGAGGTTTTCGAGACGCTCGGTACGTCTAGGCTCAATTGACAGCTGGCAATATGCAATGAATGCCTTCTCACGGTTCCAGCAATTCTCAGTTTGGCGGATTAAATGAACTGGCCGTATGGCTACGCTTCTAACCCACCCGCGACTGAAGGTGCGGGCGTCAGGGTACAACCATAGTGAAAATTGCTGTCACGGTTTAATGGGCCTTGACAAAACCTGTAGGCCATCCACGCCATATCCTACCGAAGTGCTACCGAGCGAGGCCGCACGAGCGTAACGAAAATAGCGCTAGTGATGAACATGATTAAGCTATAGATTGCGGCTGGAATGGCCATCGTAGGTGTATTGAGAAACGTTGGCGCACTGGCAATGGCGATCGCCAATGTCCCGTTCTGTATCCCCACTTCGACCGCGATCGCTTTTTGACTCGGGGTATCCAGTTTGGCAAAGGCGGCGATCGCAAAACCCAGCAGCATGGTGCTGAGGTTCAGAGCTAGAGTCACCCAGCCCACCTGCAGAAAGAAGCTGGCCACGTTGGCGCGCTCTTTGGCCAGCAGCCCAACAACAATTAGCGTCAAAAAGACAATAGACAGCCACTTTACCCCTTTTTCAACCTGCGCGGCGAATTTGGGAGCATAGTGGTGTAGCAGCATACCCAACGTTACAGGAATCAGCGTGATGACGGCAATTTGAATGACAGTGGTTAGAACCGGGAGCTGTAGGGCGGTGGCTTCTCCCATAAACTGCTGCATGGCCAGGTTCACAACTAGGGGAATTGTGAATACCGTGATTAGGCTGCTGATGGCGGTGAGGGTGATGGAGAGGGCGACGTTTCCCTGTACGAGGTAGGTCATGAGGTTGGAGGTGGGGCCACCGGGGCAGGCCGCTAGAATCATGACGCCGACGGCCAGCTCTGGGGGAAGGGAGAACAGATTCACGAGCAGAAAGCCAACTAACGGCAGGCCGATGAGTTGCGCTGTTAGCCCGAGGAGGACGGCTTTGGGCTCAATCAAGACCCGCTTAAAGTCGCGGACCGTGAGCCCTAGCCCCATGCCGAGCATGATGACGAATAGGGCTAGGGGGAGAAAAACTGTGGTTAATAGGCTCGATTCCATGGCTCTTTGGGGCGCTGCAGACCTGGCAACTGGAGAATACCTAAGATGCTATCGGAAAAGGGCCACTCTTTCATGTCCTGGGCGATCGCGAGGAACTGTTGATAGTAGCCAAGCGATCGCTAAACTCTGCTCGTATGCGCCGGTGGCTTGCCCGTGGTCGCCCTGAGCGTAGTGGTTATTCCCTAAACCATCCTGGGCGCTGGCCTCTCCATGGCGATTTCCGGTCTTTTGCGATAGTTCTAGATGCTGGCGGTAATGTTCGAGGGCTTTGGCCTGCGCTCCTGTGGCGGAGTAGGCATTGGCGAGGCCGTTGAGCGCACTGCCTTGTCGGTAGCGATCGCCAATTTTCTGGGCAAGGGTGAGGCTTTCGGTGTGATAGGTGATGGCTTGTGGGTGGTCTCCTACGGCGTCGCAGATGTTGCCCAGGTTGCATAGCGCAGCTGACTGGGTCTGATGGTCTCCGGCGGCTTGCGCTGATGAAAGGTAATGGGAATAGCAGGCTCTTGCTTTTGCGTATCGCCCTAGGGCGAGGTATGCGTTGCCTAAGCCGTTGAGAACTGCCACTGCCCAGGGGCTTTCATTGACTGCCTGAGCAGAGTGTAAGCATTGTTTGTAGAGGGTGATGGCTTTTGGATAATTCCCCAGCGCGTAATGGGCGTTGCCCAAGCCGTTCAGGCAAATGTGATCCCATTCGGTGGATAGTTTGCCTAGTAGCGGTTCGTATAGGCTGAGCTGTTCTGGGAAGTAGCCCCAGGTGCTTAGCTGGCGTCTAAGCTTGTTGTTGTCGGGGGTATTTAGAGTAAGGTTGGCAATTTTGCTGGCGGCTTGCCAATGGTCTATTTCGCAGAGATGGTGAAATGCTTCCAGTAGACTTTTGATGTGATCTAAGTTGGCTGCGGTTGGGTTTGGTTTATATTTTGTTAGCCAGTTGAGTGCGGCTTGATAGGAGCTACGGTGCCAGTGTGGCTTGATGCGCTTGAGGGTGTCAGAGCTGACGCCAATTTCGGTGAGGAGATGCTCTTTTGGAGGTAAGATTTCTGGCACCGTTTTGTCTGACCAATGCTTTTGGAGAGTATATCTACAAAGTTAAGATCGGTCAATCGGGTCTTGGCTCTTTGAGGATTGAGATGGAAAGGGCGGCTATTCCATGCCGCCCTTTCCATTAGTTCAACTTCCGAAGAAGTTCAAAGCAGTTGCAATGCCAAGCCTGGCGATTGCACGTGCCGGGTTTCCATAGCTGAACTAATGGAAACATCGGGATCTGGTTTTGTGCCAGTTGGAAGCTCAGCTTTTGCCTGGTCGCAACGCTTCTTCGGAAGCAGAACTAATGGAAACCCCAATCGGATAGGAAGTGATAGGAGATGGGTAACGGGGCTTTTGAACATCTCCAAAGGTTGAACCGAGCAAACCGGTAATCTCATGCCACGCCCTTCAAAAAGGCGATCGCTCCAAAACCGACACAAACCCCAGCCCCAACCTCCCCATCCCTCCAACCCCCAACAGTTAGTCAAACCATCACCCTACATAAAGACCTAGTCAAGACGGCCTAGATATGGTTCAGCTTGAATATGCTGCTCCTAGCCTGCGAGACAAAATTGCGCCGCAGGGCATAGAGCTATGAGCCGCTTTGCCGGACTCATTGGTGAAACATTTCTCTCCGCCGTGAACGGTTTTGATTAGTTGTGGGTTACGCAAATAATCAGAGCTTTGCATCTTTTGATGGTCAAGGGTTTTGGCGATCGCAATTTCAGTCTGGACTAAAATTGGACTAAATTTTCAGGATCTTTGAATCGCGCTGTTGGTTCTATGCTTATGGGCTAGATCCCACTCTCAGCCTAGCCTAGAACGGCCTAAAGAGGCATCTGGCATCATCGCGGGCACTTAGCGGGATGTAGTGCAGCAGCGATCGCAGATTTGTTGTCTTGTTTTGAGATTGTAATCACCGCTAGTAGACTTAAAAAGACACGTATTGTCTCATTATGAGACAAGCGGCGAAGTGTAGCAGTCCGACGCCTGGCAGCATGATATAGATTGAGCCACCTCAGAATGTAGGTCCATCAAAGGCATGGGTAGACGCTCATCCATCCTTTTGAGGTCGCTGCCGTGGATAAGTCGATGCTGAGTGTCTCGAATCAAGGTAGGTCTGAAGGACAAGCCAACGCTGTAATGTTGGCCTAGAATACGTGCTGATGCCGTCATCTAGCGCTGGGTTATAGGCATACCAAATCAAATTGCCGTAGCAGTCTTCAGTAGAGATGATTTGAGTCGATGTCAACTCACAGCAGCCTTGCTTCAGTGAAAGCAGCTTTTGCTTAAGCCGATGATAGCCTCGAAAAAAACCATACTCAAGCGCGGTGCAGGGCGATTTGCTGTAAAGGTGATTGAGCCACTGGCGGTCAGCCTGTTGAATGGATGTCATGATCGGTGCCAATAGAATTAGAGCCTAATTAGCCTGTTGTTTTATCTAGCTAGGGCAAGTCAGTCCTTTAAGACTTGGTCTTTAGCTAGGCATTAGCTAATCGTAGATTCGGGCCTCAGGTGCGCTTGGATTCTCTTCGCAGTAGCGAATAAAGGCGGCTTTTGCAGTGACGGTATGGGGATAAACGTTGCGAAATCTGGCGCTTTGTAGCTCCTCCACCGTTTCCCAAGCGATCGCCACTGCAGGGGCATTGGTACCAAACATCTCCGTCAGTCGACGCGCATGTTCGAGGGCAGCTTCCCAGGCGGTGTCAAGGCTGTAGTTCTTTTGGGCAGGTGCAGCTTCAGAAGCGGACTGGATAGCGGGAGCGGTTGTGGTGTAAGTCATGATGTTTTATAAGAAATAACGGTATGTCGGATGACTTGTTTACACCTTAGTAATAATCATGGCAAATATCAATACCGAAAACATATAAGTTTTATCTATGTCATATTAGGTTTGTTTAACAATGAGACGTCTCTTTAGTATTGACCTATCTACATTAGACAGACTCTTTTAGTCTCATGATGAGACCAGAGCTGATACAGCTAGTCTCAAAACAAGAAAATTGATACATAGCAAATGTCCCAATGCATCGGGACATTTGCGCGTTCAGTTGCCTACGTGACGTCAGGCTTTCAGCCAATTCTGATGTCCTAAGCAACTGAACCAATGCAATACACATCAGCATAGCGATCGCCACATCGGTTAAGGCAAAGGCGCTCCATCTTGACGAGCGCTATATCACTGCTTTAAGTGGTCTAGGCCACGGGGGTTCGACAATTGCTCTTGCTAAAATTTTAGGACAAGTCCAGTTTGCTGCCTGGCCCGCGCATTGCTGGTTGACCAAACATATATCGGTGGAGCCCAAATTCAAGATGACTAAAGCGTTTTGGCAGACCATATTGCTTTTCTCCGGCGGCGCTGGCGCTGGACTAATTACATTTGCCCTGTTTGGCGGCATATGGAATGTCGATCACTTTGTAGGGGTGATGGTCGCGATGACTTGTCCTGTGGTTTACTCGCCGTGGCGCAGCGCCAAAACTTTGAGAAGATGCTGAGCGCCCTGTTGGACAATGCACCCTGGCTCTAAAAGCCGGTTGTTGTGGGGCAAGCTGTGAGCTCAAAGTATGGATATTATCTGGCTTTTGATCAGAGCGTCTTGGATTAGAGTAGCGATCGCCACTCTGGCCGGCATTGTGAGCGGCACCTGCAGCGCCCGGCTCATCGCGACGATTAACACCGCGATCGCCCAAAATTCTCCCCTCTCTTTAGTAACGCCCTTCGCAGCATTAGCAGTGCTATCGCTGCTCGCCGGTAGCCTGTCCCAGTTCATCCTGGTGGACCTGTCCCAAGACTCGATCTATCAACTGCGGCTGCGCCTTAGCCAGCGGATTTTATCAGCGCCGCTGCAGCAGCTAGAGCAGCTGGGGCCAAGCCAGCTGTTGGCGACGCTGACCGAAGATGTGCAGGCCATCTCCAGCACGGTGTTTGCCATTCCGTTCTTATGCATTGATATTGGCGTGGTGGGCGGGTGTTTGGTTTACCTGGGCTGGCTTTCGGGCTGGGTCTTTGTAGCGGTCGTGGTGTCTTTGATAGCCGCGATCGCCCTCATTCAGGTGCTGCTGGGCTACGTTTACCGCAACATCAGGCTGGCCCGTCAGGAAGTAGACCATCTATTTCAGCACTTTCGCGCCCTCACCGACGGCATCAAAGAGCTGAAGCTACAGTCTAGGCGTCGGCAAGCCTTCTTCGAAGACGATTTAACCGTTAGCGCTAAGGCGTCACAGCGATACGAAAAGATCGCGTATAAGGCCGCTGCTGTTGCCAGTGGCGGGGGCCAGAGCCTATTTTTCCTCCTGGTGGGGCTGCTGCTATTTGTGGTGCCGCGTCTTGTGCCCGACGCTCAGGCTGTGCTGCCAGCCTATATCTTGACCCTGACCTACTTGCGGGGTCCGCTAGAGAGCTTGGTGGAGCGGCTGCCCGCCTTAACCAGCGCCAACGTGTCGATTCAAAAAGTTAATGACATGGGGCTGGCCCTTGCGAAGCAGGCTGAGCTAGATTCGGTAGTGACCTCATCTAACACCTGGAACGCCGACTGGCAGACGCTGACCTTAGCCCAAGTGACACACACGTACCACAGCGAAGACGCCGATCATGCCTTTGCGATTGGCCCTATTGACTTGACGCTGCAGGCGGGAGAGATCGTGTTTTTTGTGGGGGGCAACGGCAGCGGCAAGTCTACCCTAGCCAAGCTAATGACGGGCCTATACCTGCCGGAATCAGGGGAACTGCGCTTAGACGGCCAGCCCATTACCGATGTCAACCGCGAATGGTACCGGCAGCATTTCTCAGCCATCTTTTCTGACTTCTACTTATTCGAGCGTTTAGTTGGTGCAGAGGTAACCCTCAATGCCCAGGCGCAGAGCTATCTAAAAAAGCTGGAGCTAGACCATAAAGTTTCGGTTGCAGGGGGTCAGCTCTCAACCTTGGCCCTATCTCAAGGGCAGCGCAAGCGGCTGGCACTGCTGTCCGCCTACTTGGACGATCGCCCGATCTATCTCTTCGACGAATGGGCATCCGATCAAGACCCCGTCTTTCGAGAGGTGTTCTATACCCAGCTGCTGAGGGAGCTACAGCAGCGCGGCAAGACGGTTCTAGTCATCAGCCACGACGACCACTATTTTCACCTAGGCGATCGCATCATTAAGCTTGACCAAGGTCAGATTGAGTCTGACGAGCGATTGCCCCACCGCGATCGCAACGCCTAATGATTGATTTAAGTGGCTGGGCATAAGTAAACGGGGTGGGGGGCGAACCCCAAGTAGCGTCGTTTATTTATGGCCTCCTACTTATAACGAACATGTGTTATTTTTAAATCAGCGTTTTTCCCGTTCGGGCAATGCCCAAAATCGTCGACCACGATCGCTACCGGAAGGAGCTGCTCATAGGGTGTTTCGATCTTTTTGCCGCACAGGGCTACGGGTCGATTACCATGCGGCAGATTGCCAAGGGACTTGGGGTTTCTACGGGTACGCTGTACCATTACTTCCCCAGCAAAGAGAGCATCTTCAAGCAGCTTATCCAAGAGCTGCTTGAAGATGAGCTATCCA
Organism: Elainellaceae cyanobacterium; assembly: GCA_049647905.1. GTDB lineage: Bacteria > Cyanobacteriota > Cyanobacteriia > CAKZMO01 > CAKZMO01 > JBCCAG01. The sequence goes on from JBARYO010000490.1 coordinate 9,472, forward strand.
CCTTCTTTTCCGGGGCACCTAGTGGCTTGACCTTAGAAGAACGTCTTCAAGCCGTTGTAGACTTCGTGCTGCAGCATGCCCAGTACTACTATCAGCAGCTTGTGCTCTGGGTCGATTTTGTTCAGCAGACTGACGACTCTTCTCAGGGTAAAGCGTCCGTCCTAGGAGAGGTTTGGGCCCGCACCCACGATGAACTGGCTAGCTACCTGCAGCTTTCAGAGTCTGCTCTCGTAGATTTTGTCATCGTTTTCCTGGATGGTCTTTTCGTCCAGCACGTCTATGGTCGTGGCCCTCAGGATATCGATTGGTTTCGCCACCAGGGTCAGCTGATGATTCAAATGGTGGTTCACCGTGAGCAAGCGTCGGAACAATGACAAATCGCCATATTGGTAACTTGCCGTTTATTTAATAACGAATGTTCGATTTACATGAAGTATGGCCCTTCAAAATTGCCATATGCAGCGTTTTAGGGGCGATCGCTCCTCAATGACGGGTGCCAACGGCACACCTCAATGACATTGCCAGCCCTTCCATCTAACAAACCGCCATGAAACTGATCCCTATTGCAAACAACCTCTGGAGCACCACCCAGCCACTGCGCTTTCTTGGCCTTGAGGTCGGGACTCGCATGACCGTTGTTCGACTGAGCAGCAGCGATCTTGTGTTAATTTCACCTATCGCCCTCAGTAAAAGCGTTAGTGAAGGCGATCGCGCAGCAGGTTCCCAGAATAATTGCCCTATCCTAGACG
>JBARYO010000491.1:0-3075 GCA_049647905.1 Elainellaceae cyanobacterium
GCGATGAGCTGAGCAGCCTTATGGGGGAAATGACGGCGGTCAATGCCCAAATGGAAGCCGCCTCGGCGTGGGAGCTAGAGACCAACGCCAAGATCATCTTGACCCAGCTGGGAATCGACGATGTTGAGGCGAAAGTTGGGGATCTTTCGGGGGGATACCGCAAGCGCATTGCCCTAGCCACGGCCCTGCTGTCGTTCCCAGACCTACTGCTAATGGACGAGCCCACCAACCACCTGGATGCTGCTTCGGTGGAGTGGCTGCAGGATTACCTCAACGGCTTCGGCGGGGCGCTGCTGCTCATCACCCACGATCGCTACTTTCTAGATCAGGTGACGAACCGCATCATTGAAGTGGACCGAGGGGACCTGTACGAGTATGACGGTAACTACAGCTACTATCTTGAAAAAAAGGCTCTATCGGAGTCGGTGGCGACGGCGGGGGAGCGCAAGCATGCGCGATCGCTCGTGCGGGAACTGGAGTGGCTGAGTCGCGGTCCTAAGGCGCGCAGCACCAAGCAAAAGGCCCGCATTGATCGCATTGGCGAGATGCAGGATAAAACCTTCAAGTCGGTCCAGAGCAGCGTTGAGATCGACACGCCGGGTCGCCGCATCGGCAAAAAGGTGATTGAGCTAGAGGCGGTGACGAAAGCCTATGGCGATCGCACCATCATCAAAGATTTCACCTACCAGTTTGGCCCTGACAGCCGCGTGGGCATCATTGGCCGCAACGGTGCCGGGAAGTCGACGCTGATGAACATTATTACCGGGCGCACCGAGCCTGACAGCGGCACGGTGGACATCGGCGGCACCATTCACATTGGCTATTTTGATCAGCATTCCGAAGATGTGGTTGATGCGGACCCCAACCAGCGGGTGATCAATTACCTCAAAGAGGTGGGGTCTTATGTGCAAACCGCCGACGGCAGCCAAATCAGCGCCTCCCAAATGCTGGAGCGGTTTCTCTTTTTTGGCAACCAGCAATATACCCCGCTGCGCAAGCTCTCTGGCGGAGAGCGGCGGCGGCTGTTTTTGCTCAAGGTGCTGATGGAAGCGCCCAACGTGCTGATTTTAGACGAGCCTACGAACGATCTTGACGTGCAAACCCTGTCGGTACTGGAGGAGTATCTAGAGGAGTTTAATGGCTGCGTGATTGTGGTCTCCCACGATCGCTACTTTCTAGACCGCACCGTGAACGTCATTTTTACCCTAGACGAGGGCCAGGTCCGCCAGTACCCCGGCAATTACTCGGTCTATATGGACTACCGGCGGCAGGAGGAAGAGGCGAGGAAAGAGGCGCAAGCTGGGGCCGCGAAACAATCCCAATCTCGACCAGACAAGTTCACAGAGCAGCCCACAGAAGCGACTCAAGAGCAAGCCGGGCGCGTTAAGCCCCTGTCCAACTATGAGCAGCGGGAGTATCGCAAGCTAGAAGAGGCGATCGCGCAGCTGGAAACGAAAAAGCTGGCGCTGGAGCAGCAGCTCTATCAAAACTCATCCAACTTTACGGCGCTAGAAGATATCACCCAACAGCTCACCCAGATGACGGCGGAGATTGACCAGGCCACCGAACGTTGGATGGAGCTGGCGGAGCGCGACGTCTAAACGCCGTCTGCATTAGGGCCGAGATGCCTTAGACAGCTCGTCATGGAGCCTGACATGCAGGATGGTTTTGGTGCGGTGGGGCTTGACGGCGTCATTTAGCTCGTCAAAGGCGCGATAGATCACGGCCTCCACCCGATAGGTCGTTGAGCTGTAAATAAACGTCTCCCCAATGTGGGGCGTCTCGTTGAGGTACAGCTCAGAGGGCAATTCGTAGTCGGTCTCGTCTGAGGGTAGCTCTTCAATTGCATAGGGCTGAAAGTTATCCATGGGCTCATCTCACGCGCTATTAAGGGTTATAAACCAAAACCTGCCCCAAAACAGGTTTTTCTGTTGGCACAAGGCATAGAGAATTGTTAGGGATTGACCTCCTGCACCGCCCAGGCTTCTTCTTGGAGGGTGTAGTGCCAGCGGTTCTGAGGCTCCCCCCGTAGCAATAGGTGATCTACCATCTTGGGCGCGAGCAGCAGTAGACAGAAGCTATCCACCGGCGTATCGGCATCCGGGGGCTGGTCGGTAAAGCAGTCGTCCGGCTGGCGGGGCTGTGCGGGGTGGGGCCAAATAAACAGCAGTCGCCCTGAATCGGACATGGCCTGCCACGCCCGGGTCCGGGCCTGGTTTAGATCAAGGTTGGTTTCGTCAGCGGTGATCAGCGACAGCCGCCCCGATAGGCGAAACTGTTCGCGGGTCTTGGGAAAATACCAGCACATTTCCCCCTGCTGCTGCCCCAGCACCTGTTCAGGTTTCTGGCTGCGGCGATCGCAGACCATTTGAAGCTCGTCGGTATCACCGCGAAAGCCGCGAAAGACTACGGTGCGGTTGGCCGGTGAGCCATTGGGCCGGACTGTGGCCAACTGGAGGTATCGGGCATTGGGCAGCGAGCGGTTGCGGTGTAGGGCGCGGGAGAGGGGCGATCGCCAGGGTGCAGTCATGGGGTCTCAAGATCACGTGAACTATCTGGCGATATCATAGAGCTATCCTCCATCCATAACCACGACATGACGGCCACCCTACCCAATTCGGCCACAGTCTTCTACCCCTCCTCCGACGGCGAGCCCTTGGCCGAAACCTATCTCCATCTCTATGCCCTGCTGACCACCCTAGAAGTGCTGCGGCAGTATATCCAGCGCGTCACCTTTTCTGAGCCTAAGGGCACGGTGCTGGGCAATCAGTTTCTCTACTACTCCCAGGGTTATCCCAAGCTGCGGGTCGCCCCCGACACCATGGTGATCTTCAACGTGGAGCCCGGCGGACGGGATAACTACAAAATTTGGGAGGAAGGTCAGGTGCCCACCGTTGTGTTTGAGTTCACCTCCAAGGGCACCCGCAGCCAGGATGAGGGGTTCAAGAAAACCCTATACGAGCAGCTCGGAGTGCAGGAATACTGGCTGTTTGATCCTAAGGGGGAGTGGATTCCCGAGCAGCTGGTGGGCTATCGGCTGCAGCGCGGCGAGTATGTGCCTATTGACGATGGGTG
>JBARYO010000492.1:0-2650 GCA_049647905.1 Elainellaceae cyanobacterium
CTTCTGGAGATGTGCTCGGCTGCATGCCACCCTCTGACAAAGACTCTGGAAATCCGGCTTCCTTAAAAAACTGCGTCTCCGTCGGGCCAGGGCAAATGCAGGCGACGCGAACGCCGCTAGATTTTACCTCTGCCCACAGCGCCTCGCTGAAGCTCATTACAAAAGACTTCGATGCGGCGTATACCGACAGATAGGGAATGGGCTGGAAGGCTGCAATTGAAGCGATGTTGATAATGTTGCCGCGCCCACGGGCCTGCATGTCAGGCAAAAACTGATACGTTAGGTCAACTAGAGCCAGTACGTTCAGCTTCACCATATCTAAGTGGCGCTCTCGGGGGCGATCGCTGAAGGCACCATATTCCCCAAAGCCAGCGTTGTTCACCAAAATATCGACCGCGATACCCTGCGCATCGACTGCAGCACGCACGGTTTGAGCTGCATCAGCCGCCGTCAGATCCTGAACCACTACGTCGGCGCGGATGCCGTAGCGCTGGGTCAAATCTTCCGCCAACGCCCTCAGCACATCCCCTGACCGCGCTACGAGAACAAGATTGATGCCGCGCTCGGCCATAGCCTGGGCAAGAACTTTACCAATGCCGGAGGAGGCCCCTGTTACTAACGCCGTCTGCATGATGCTAAGTTCTGTTAACGCTATTTCAAATCTTAGCGGCTGAGCGATGATAGTCAATCGTTATGGGCGATGGCTAACGCTGTGTTTTGGCTATGATTGCTTGGCTGTGGGTTTGATGGTTACAGCTTACGGCTGCGACGTGATGATTTTGGCGGATAGGGCAGCCCCAAACTATCGTGAAAATCTTCCTGCACCTTGCGCGTGAGGCGATTGGAGACTTGGCGTACAATCCGGTTGATGAGGCGATCGCCAGTGGTTTGAATTAGACCCATGGGCAACGTGTGGATAAAGCCTGGAAACTGAATCAAAACGGTTAGGTCGAGTTCCCACGATACGGTCGTTGTGGTTTGGCCTCGATACGCTTGCTCAAACAGCTCTAGCATCGCCTGAAAATCGACCTCATAGCCGAGAAACTGGGCATCCGGTAGCATAACGGTCTGAATGCGATAAATGCCTGCTTCTTGCGGCAGGAGTTCCAGCCCAATGCAGGGTTCGACGTCGTAGCCAAAGGCTCCAAACGTGCCAATTTTAAGATTGTAGCTATTCTCTCCAATGATCTGGGCCTGCATGGGTGCAGCGCAGCGGTGAAACCACTCGCGGTGATTGTCTAAATACCGCGTGACGACTGCCGGCGAGGCATTCATCGCCATGGTGCTAGAGGAGTGGCTGTGAAACGTCACGGGCTTATGGGTCACCATGGGGTCTACGGCCAAGCCATCTCTACCGTCAGGGGAGACAAGGTCCGACGCGACGATGTGTAGCAAGTTGTCTGACGCGGTCTGATGCTTGGGTGAGTTGGCCTGCATACGCAACAAGGTTTGGTGAGATCTGACAAGAACGGCACAAAGCTCTGAGAGAATCCAACGCCTATATCTTAAAGTATCTTTCCCGTAGGGGATGCCGCTATGGGCGCTGCGTTGAATAATTAAGAGAGCTGATTGCGATCCTACGGCCAGGGACGGCGGAGATGGCGATGACTAGAGACACAAGGGTGATTGTCTCATGGGGTCACTGACATATCGCAGGACACCGTTACAGAGATACATGGCTTGTTCTTATGATTCCTCATATGTTTAGAGAACAATCAGTGCATCATCGTTTAACTTTATGTAATCTAAGCGCGATGGTCAATTTAAGCACTACGATCAGCTACAACCAGTCCATAAGTACCAAAAACCAATGAAAGCATTTGTCGCAGGGGCTACCGGCGAAACGGGGCGTCGAATCGTTCAGACCTTAGTAGAGCGCCAAATTCCAGTGCGGGCTCTTGTTCGAGATTTGGACAAGGGGAGAGGTATTTTGCCCGCTACGGTGGAGCTTGTCGTGGGCGATGTTCTGAAGCCCGATACCCTATCCGATGCGATCGCCGACAGCACTGTCTTACTCAGCGCAACGGGCGCAACCCCAAGCTTAGACCCCACTGGTCCCTACAACGTGGACTATGAAGGGACAAAGCATCTCGTTGACGCCGCTAAAGCGGCCAACTTAGAGCAGTTTGTCATGGTCTCCTCACTATGTGTCTCCCGCTTTTTCCACCCCCTAAATTTGTTTTGGCTGGTGCTGTACTGGAAGCAGCAGGCGGAGGGATACCTGCAAAGCAGCGGTATGCCCTATACGATTGTCCGCCCCGGCGGGCTGAAGAACGAAGATGGCAGCGATCCTATTGTCATGCGAGGTGCTGACACCCTTTTTGAGGGCAGTATTCCGCGATCGCAGGTGGCTCAGGTGTGCGTAGAGGCCCTGTTTCAGCCTGAGGCCAAGAACAAAATTGTTGAAATTGTGACGAAGTCAGATGCGCCACAGCTGTCTCTTGAGCAGCTTTTCGCTACTGTGGGTTGAGCCAGACCGTCAGCACCCGTAATGCACGACTTTTAAAGCTGGTGACAAGACTCGAACTTGCGACCGGCTGATTACAAATCAGCTGCTCTACCAACTGAGCTACACCAGCGATTGGCATTTCAATATAACAGATTTCGAACCCATCGGATATAGTCGTAGCCAACATCCTAGAGCAACGTT
>JBARYO010000493.1:0-2002 GCA_049647905.1 Elainellaceae cyanobacterium
TGGCCAAGCTGATGATTAAGCTGGTTACGGCTGTGGGGGACATGATCAACCGAGACCCCGACCTGCGTAATCAGCTGCGGGTCGTCTTCTTGCCCAATTACAACGTCACCAATAGCCAAAAGATTTACCCAGCGTCAGACCTGTCGGAGCAAATCTCTACTGCAGGCTACGAAGCGTCAGGTACCGGCAACATGAAGTTCGCCATGAATGGCGCGCTGACCATCGGCACCCTAGACGGGGCAAACGTAGAAATTCGGCAGGCCGTCGGGGCGGAGAATTTCTTCCTCTTTGGCCTCACAGCGCCACAAATTCAGGAACTAAACGCGGGGGGGTACCGGCCTTTGGACTACTACCAGGCCAACCCAGTTCTCAAAGATGCCATTGACCTAATTTTGTCAGGTCACTTTTCCCAAGGGGATACCACGCTGTTCAGGCCCCTAATCGAAAAGCTCCTGCACTATGACCCGTTTGCGCTGCTAGCAGACTATCAATCCTACGTGGATTGCCAGGAGGCGGTAGGCCAGGTCTATCGTGATTCGGATCACTGGACGAGGATGTCGATCTTGAACGCGGTCAACATGGGCAAGTTCTCGTCGGATCGCTCCATCCAGGAATATTGCGATGACATCTGGAAGGTATCACCGCTGCAAATCAGTCCAACGATCGCGACTCCAGCCTATGTTGCTGAAGACAGTGGGCTAACCTGTAAGCTGCAGTGACAAGCGCTATGGCGGCCTGATGCACCTATCCTCAATGTCACGCAGCAGCTTGCTTACTGAGCTGTGACGGACTAACCTCAGCAGCAGGATAGCTGCTGGGGTTGGGGTTATTTTCGGGAGAACGGCTACCCAGGGTGGAGTGAATGAGCTGGTCTGACAGGGTAAACCAATTGTTATAGCGATCGCGGGCTTGCCACTGCCCGTTTGGGTCTAAGCTCAAGTCGCTGAGCCCTAGGATAATGGCGACCTGTCTGACGTCTGAGGGGGGAAGGCGATTGTTCATGAGGATAGAGAGCGGAGATGATTTCGCTTAGGCTGTTGTCGAGAAACGTGCTAACCCTATATGGAGCACTCAGGTCAGTGTCGCTTGGCTAATGAAGCCTTGCAGGAAAAATCCACTCAGGATGTAGTTTATAGGTTCTCATGTTTCTCACGAGGGCGACTCTGCACGTGGTATGACATGTTTTGCCTTATTATTCGCAACTTGGCGCGGTGGTTGGAGAAGAGTACGTCATTCTAATTGCAGTATCCACCGCTGGAACAAGCGCAACTTATGTGGCTTAGCAATGTATCATAGCGCCGTCGGGGTTGAGCTCAGCGGCTGTTCTCACGTTGTGGAAATAGCCTTAGTATCGCTACCATTGCAGAGATATCAGTTGTCCTAGTCTTCCTGCAGAGGTATTTCAGCGGACCATCTGGGCGCTGTTGATCTGAAAATATAGTCTTGATATGATGACTTACAATAGACAGGTGATGTGTAAGAATTCCTAAAGAACTCAGCATAATGCTGACGATCGCCGAGCGCGCTTTTGATCTAGCGGACATGTAACATAGGGTTGCCGTTGAGATTCTGATATTAGTTTGACAAGGTTAAAAAATGGGTTTCAACGGGCATAGTATTCTTCTAGTTGAAGACGATTCGAATGATGTCTTGTTCATTCAGCGAGCCTTTCGTCAAGTCGATAGTAGCCATCCTATTCACATCGTCAAAGATGGAGATGAGGCCGTCGATTATTTGTCTGGCCAAGAGAAATATGCCGATCGCGACAGCTACCCTCTTCCCGCGCTAGTCCTGCTCGATCTAAAGCTGCCGCGCCGCTCTGGCATTGAGGTTTTGTCGTGGATGAGACAGCAGCCCATGCTCAGGCGAATCCCGGTGGTGGTGTTGACATCATCTAAAGAAAGTAAGGATGTCAACACCACTTACGATGTCGGCGTTAGCTCTTATCTCGTAAAACCAGTCAGCTTTGATGCGCTATCGACAATGATTGCGGCGCTAGATG
>JBARYO010000494.1:0-1763 GCA_049647905.1 Elainellaceae cyanobacterium
GGTCTCAAGACTAGTCTAGAGCAAGTCCAGGTCAGACGCTCTACAAAGCCACACAAATTCTCAAAAAATTGAATAGTTAAGAATTCACGGGTGCGCTCGAATCTACTTTCAGAAAGCTCAGTTTAAGCTACAAAAGTCTGGGCTTTCGATTACTAACTTTGATTCTTAAGATTCTCTAACCGGAGTATTCTATGCGAATTGCTCAAATTGCTCCTTTGTGGGAAAGAGTTCCTCCACTCGCCTACGGCGGGATTGAGCTAATTGTTAGCTTATTGACTGATGAACTAGTGTCTAGAGGCCACAATGTGACGCTGTTTGCCTCAGGCGATTCAGAGACCGCAGCCACGCTACAGTCAGTCCATTCCAAGGCGCTGCGGCTCGATCCAGAAGTCAAAGAACCGGGCATCTATGAATCGATGCATCTCAACAGCCTTTACAAAAATGCGCAGGATTTCGACATCATTCATTCCCATGTGGGATGCGCCGCGCTGCCGTTCAGCGATTTGGTTGATACACCCACGGTTCACACCCTACACGGCATCTTCACCCCCGATAACGAAAAGCTGTTTCGCTATGCCAGCAAGCAGCCCTACGTCAGCATCACGGATGCTCAGCGGCGGCCCAACGGCCTGAACTATGTGGCGACGGTCTATAACGGTATTGACATCAACGCCTTCAGGTTTTATCCGCAACCCGACAATCCGCCATACTTGGCTTTTCTGGCGCGTCTTTCGCCCGAAAAGGGCGTGCACCTTGCCATTGAAATTGCAAAACGGTCAGGCATTCCCCTAAAAATGGCGGGGAAAGTGGATGTAGTCGACCGCGACTACTTTGAGCAGGATATCAAGCCCCAAATCGACGGCGATCAGATTCAATACTTAGGCGAAATTAGCCATCGCCAGAAAAATGAGCTGGTCGGACGGGCGATCGCCACCCTCTGCCCTATTACCTGGCCTGAACCGTTTGGGCTCGTCATAACCGAATCCATGGCATCGGGAACGCCCGTTATCGGTATTGGCCTGGGGTCTGTACCTGAGGTTATCTCCCACGGGACAACGGGCTTTGTGTGCGACAGCGTTGAGGACTGTATCGCGGCTGTTCCTGCCGTCTCGACGCTGAGCCGGCTGGCCTGCCGAGACCACGTGGCGACCCGCTTTAGCGTCAAACAAATGGTAGACGGCTACGAAGCGGTCTACCAGCAGATTCTGTCGGCTAAAGCGGGTGCTGTCAATGGCTATGTCAATAGCTATGTCCCTTCTGACACGCCTGTCTCTTTACCGGCATAGCTCAGGATCTACGCCAACCCTAGCAAGAGGGTAGCTGCGCTGCATTGACATCTGTCTTCTCAGCCTCGCTCCCCTTGCACCGCGTCCCGCAGCGCCGCTGTATCCCAAGCCTGGTCTACCTCCTGAGAGAAATCGCTGTCATCTGACTGGAGAATTTGATTCAGGTCTCGGGAGAGCTGCTGCGATCGCGCCACGATGCCCCGCTCGTTGTCCTGCATATGGGCCATTTCCTGCATGGCTTCCTCATCGTGATGCTTGAAGGTCTGGGCGGCGCGGTGGGCGCGGTAGGCGCGGAAGCCTAGCAGCTTCAGGGCATCTACCCCCAACTCTAAGGCCGACTCAAAGGTCTCCCGCTCTACCACCTGAACCCCCCGCCGAATCAAGGCATAGGCATGACGGCGATCGATGGCCCGTGCCAGAATCGTCAGGTGGGGAAAATGCTTTTGCACCAGGTCCACCGTCTGCAGCGCCCGATCG
>JBARYO010000495.1:0-2199 GCA_049647905.1 Elainellaceae cyanobacterium
CAATAAACGCCACATCATCCACCTGGCGCTCCGGCTGCAACCCCAGGATTTCTACCTGGCGGCGATAGCGGGGCGACATGGGGTAAAATCGCACCTGGTCTTCTTCTGGCTTTAGGTAGCGCCCCAGCTTGTGGTGCAGCATCTCCCGCTGCTCCGGGGTCAATACCGCTTCAAACACCGACTTCTGCACCCGCAGTCCGTAGCCCTCCAATAGCCGGGCCACCCGATTGCGGCGGCGATCGCTCACAACGTCGTAGCAAATGAGGTAAAACATGGACCTAGCCCTCCCACACCATGGGCCGATAGGTCTCTTGCTCCCCCGTCAGGCAGGCGATATATTCCCATACCTGCAGTTCTAAGCAGCGGCGGTAGCTCACTTTGTAGCCCGTGTGGGGATGGGTGATAGTCTGCTGCAGCTTTTCTTCCCAGTGCTTTAAAAACCGCTTCAGCCCATCGGGGTGCAGGTACACGCCCCCCCGCTCATCCGGCGGCGTGAAGTCTTCCGGCTCAAAGATGTTGCTGTTGATTAGGTAAGCCACCAGGGCATCCACTACAAAGGCGCGGAACTCCTCCACCAGGTCACACACCAAAGACGGGCGGTTAGATTGGGGGGCGTGGAGGTTGCCGAAGTGGGTGTGCAGCCCTACCCCTTCCACCATGGCGTGGAGGTTATCAAATAGCAGGGTATACCCCAGGCTCATGAGGCTATTTACCGGGTCAGTGGGGGGACGGCGGGTGCGCTTCTCGAAGGCAAAAGGCCCCTTGAGCAAGGTGGCATAGGCCCGGAAGTAGAGGTTTGCGGCCTGTCCCTCATACCCCAGCATGGCCTCCACCGATTCCGCCTGGGGCACGGCCTCAATCAGCTGGGCCATGGCAGCGATCGCCTCGGTAGCCACTTCCGTTTTGCGGCGGCGGTTGAGCCGCAGCAGCAGGGTGCGGGAGTTGCGCAGCTTCCCTACAATAATGCTGGCGGCCTGGCGCTGCACAAAGTCGGTGTCTAGAGATTTATGCACCTGCTGGGTGAGGTAGTCAATTTTGGCCTGCCCGGAGGTCTGCAGCCGACCAAAGTACTTGCCCTTAGTTGAAAGGTACAGCAGCGGGATGCGCCGCCGTAGCGACAGGCTTACTGCCCCATGGGACACGTTACAGCTGCCGAACAGCACCACATGGCTGACCCGGCTAGCGGGGACGCTGGCACGAACTTCGCTGTCGTGACTAATCTGGTACTGCTGGTTGCGGATGCGCAGGTAAGCATTTTGGTCAGTGACATAAAGGGTAGTCATACCATCTCTCCAGTGGTCGTTTGATTGGTTCTTAGGTGAATAGGTGGGCTGTTTAGCCTTTCGCAGGCTGCACAGTTTGGGGATGCCAGCGGGGGTGGGGCGGCGGGGCGGTTGGGGTGGTTTCGGCGAGCTAGTTGCGTTGCGGGTCACCTGCCCCTGGGCAAAGGTGTGCCCCAGAAACACAAAGGTCTCCTCAGGGCCGACCACGCGGGTCTTGTCGGGATGCACCGTCAGATATAGATCCGAGAGCCAGTCGCGCATCAGCGCCAGGGAGCGGTGGGCCTCCAGCAGGCTTTGACACACCGCCACGCAGTCATCGCCATAGCGCACCAGGTCAATCCCCGCATCGAGGCAGAGGTGGTCGAACTCGCTGAGGTAGAGGTTGGCCAGCGCCCCCGAGAGGACGCCCCCCTGCAAAACGCCGCGACCGGTGGGGCAAAACTGCCCTGAGAGCACCACCCCCGCTTTGAGCTGCTGCTCAATCAGGCGGATGGTCCAGGGGGATAGGCCCAGCCCCTCTACCTGCTGCATCAGCAGCGGCCAGGCCAGGGTGTCGAAAAACTGCTGGATGTCGGCCTTTACCACCCAGGTGGGCGGGTGGCGGTAGCGCTCCATCACCCGCTCCACCGCGCTGTAAATCGACAGCCCCGGACGGTAGGCAAAGGCCGCTTCGCTAAAGCGCCGCTCTAGGGACGGGTAGATGAGCTGCAGTAAAAACCGCTGCACAATGCGGTCGCCGACGGTGGGAATGCCGATTAGCCGCTTACCGCCGCTTTTCTTCGGGAGCCAAAAGCCCTTAGCGGGCCTGGCGTTATAGATTTCCCGGTGGAGCTGGCGGCCTAGGTAACGCAGCTGGTCCGCCGCGATGCCCGTAAACAGCTCCGGGGTGATGCCGTCGATGCCGGCGGCGCGGGAT
>JBARYO010000496.1:0-2370 GCA_049647905.1 Elainellaceae cyanobacterium
GATGAAGCATGTTTCTATGGTAAGCGCTTTTCCCTGTGGCACGATCGCGTCTCCTGGTTGCAAGGGGGTCAATCATCAAACTGTTCTACCGTCAGCGTGAAGTCCGGCAGCACTGCGTCACCCGATAGCTCGGTGGGCAGCGATCGCACTTCTTTCTCGCTCCCCTGGCGGTAGATTTCGACCTGCTGCTGTTGAGGATTGATCAGCCAGCCCAGCCGAACGCCGCTGCTCATGTATTCCTGCATTTTCTCTTGTAGGGTTGAGAGGCTGTCCGTAGGAGACCTTAGCTCAATCACGAAGTCAGGGGCAATCGGGGGAAATTTTTGCCGTTGCTCTGGGGTGAGGCTCTGCCAGCGGGACAGCTCCACCCAAGCCGCATCGGGGGAGCGATCGCCGCCGCCGCGGAGCTTGAATAGCGTAGAGGAGCTGAAGACTTTGCCCAACCTAGTGCGGCGATTCCAGAGGCCTAAGTCGATGCCCAGTTCGAGTTCTTTATTTCCGCTTTCGCCGCCAACGGGAGACATGAATATTAGGGCTCCTCTGGAGTCGCGCTCAATAGCGAGGCTGGGGTTATTAAGGCAGAGCTGGTAGAACTGTGCGTCGCTGAGGGGGATATGGGTGAGATCGACTTTTATAGGCAGGGTGAGAGGAATCATAGGCTGTAGGCTCACCGCTAATGGGAATCTGCAATAGATTTATTATGGGTTATCAATCGGTGAGGAGGCGAGCCCCGCTGATGGCAGCGTCGCTGGACCTACCCTACGCCCGCAAATGCCAGGCCCTTGGCTGCACAAAGGCGCGAATCCCCTCTTGCGAAAGCGTCGCCCCCATACCCGAATGCTTCCGCCCCGACCAGGGCAGCCGAGGGCTGACCCGATCGCAGCAGTTCCAGTAGGCGCTGCCTGTGTTGAGCTGCCCCAAGATTTTCACCGCCCGCTGGCGATCGCTAGAATACACCGCTGCAGTCAGGCCGTAGTCCGTATCGTTCATCAGCGCCACTGCCGCCTCATCGCTCTCCACCCGCTGAATGCCAATCACCGGCCCAAAGGTTTCCTCCCGCATCACGGCCATATCGTGGGTCACCTCGGTTAGCACCGTAGGCTCAAAGTACCAACCGGGACGGTCTACGGGCTTGCCGCCGCACCGCAGCGTTGCCCCTTTGGCGATCGCATCCTCTACCTGCTGCGTCAAAATCTCTAGCTGTGGTTTGCGGCTTAGGGGACCAAGATAGGTTTCTGAGTCGGTAGGGTCTCCCAGCTTAAAGCTCTGCACAGTCTGCAAAAACGCCTCCACAAAGGCGTCGTATACGTCGGCATGTACATAGATTCGCTCTACCGCACAGCAGGACTGACCGTTGTTATAAAAGGCTCCGTCTGCCAAGCCCGCAGCCGCTGCCGCAACATCCACATGATCACAAACGTACGCCGGATCTTTGCCCCCCAGCTCTAGCTGCACCGTCATCATCTGCAGCGCAGCGGCGGCAGCAATTTTTTGCCCTGTTCCATAGGATCCAGTAAAAAATACCCCGTCTAAAGGCTGTTCTAGGAGTGCCGCCCCCACAAGCCCAGTACCGATGACCGGAACGAAAATATCTTTTGGCACCCCAGCCTCATGCAGCAGCGCCGCGATCGCCAGCCCGGTCAAGGGCGAGATCTCTGAGGGCTTATAGAGCAAGGCATTCCCGGTCGCCAGCGCCGGGGCAATGACGTTGAGGCCCACGAAGTACGGATAGTTCCAGGCGGAAATATTGGCGATCGTGCCCAGCGGTTCGTAGGTAATGTACTCTTCGAGGGCCGCGCTACCGGGTAAAGACTGCTGTGGGTCGTAGTGGGCCAGCACCGGAGCGACCACGCTGGCCGTATTTTGAATGAAAAAGTCAATCCGCGCTGGGCAGGCCAAGATCTCACCTTTGGCCTGGGCAATGGGCTTTCCTGTTTCTGTGGTGAGGGTGGTGGCAAGGGTGTCGGCCCGCTCCACAAGTAAGTCCCGAAAGCGGACTAGACAATCTAGACGCTCTGAAAGCGATCGCGCCGCCCAGACGGGTTGGGCAGCTCGGGCGGCGACAACTTTGGCAACAACGCTATCGGCGTCATCCACAGGAATCTCTTGGATGAGGGCTTCGGTGGCGGGGTTGATGAGGGTGAGGCGGTCTGGCATAGATCAACTTGGGGAAGACTATTGCGGTGGTGAGAACCAATATTTTGTCGGGGTGTGGCATGCCCTACCCCTAACGGTTAGACTGCGATTGGTCTAGCCTGTTACGGCATCGCAAGCTAAGGCGTCGCGGTAAATCCGGTAAAAATCGCTCTCCGTTACCGGTCTAGGATTAAAGGGATGACACCCGTCCTGTATTGCGACAGGAACCAGCTG
>JBARYO010000497.1:0-4259 GCA_049647905.1 Elainellaceae cyanobacterium
GAGGTCCATACCGCCACGGCCTGAGAGAGTATCGTTGCCATCGTTGCCCCGCAGCGTGTCGTCGCCATTGGTGCCGACAATGATGTCATCGCCCAGAGTCGCTACCCCAGAGACATTGTTACCCGCGCCCGTCGCCGTCAGACCGATAATGTCAAGGCCAGCAACGCCGCCAACCATACCCAGGTTGTTGGCTACGCCCATATCCAAATCAATGGAATAGAAGGTTGAGCCCGATACGGCAAAGCCCGTATTGTTCCCCTCTCCAGCAGTAACGATGTCGAAGCCGCCCAAATCACCGAAGTCAATGCCTAAGCCGCCAACGGTGACCTGAGTTCCATCATTGGGCGGGTCCTGTTCTGTCAGAATATCGAGAGCGGAGTCGATGTTGTACAGCTCCGTGGTGCCAGGGTTAGCGATCGCGTTGGTGTATGCCGCTGCGGTGACGGTGGGGTCGGTGCCCTGGTTCGCATCGCCAATGGCAAAGGCCAAATCGCCATCAACGGTGACTTCCCCAGTATCCACATTGATGCGGAAGTCCTGGTCATTTGAGCCTACAAGCCGCAGCCGGTCTGCTACGGGGTTGAAGTCAAAGCCGGATACGGTACCACCGTTGAAGGGGGTATCCAGCGTGCTCACAAAGGTAGCTGCGCCAGTGGTGGTGTTGATAGTATAGACATCGTTGGTGGTGCTGATGCCGTACACTAACCCATTGGAGGGGCGAGTATCGATTCCGATTAGGGTACCGTTAACGCCAGTAACTGCCGTAGCCGTGGTGCTATCCGGGTCATTTGCGGAGAACGAGACGAGCGTATTGTTGGATGCTAGCGCCGTGAACTGAGTGTTTAGGTTGATTAGAGGAGCATCGGGCAGTGCAGCCAACCCAGTGATGTTGCCTGTGCCGTCGCCAACAGTACCTAGAGATGTCGCGGCCCCACTGTCTAAATCAACCGAGTAGAACGTGGAATTAGATACCGCAAAGGCGGCATTGTTGCCCTCACCAGCGGTAACAATGTCGAGGCCACCAACAGTGCCAAAGTCAATGCCCAAGCTACCTACGGTGAACAATGTGCCATCGTTGGCTGGAGCCTGAACAGCCAGAATGTCTAGCGCGGAATCAATGTCGTACAGCAGCGTGGTGCTGGGGTCAGCGATCGCGTTGATATAGCCCACAGCAGTGATAGTGGGGTCAGTCCCCTGGTTGGCATCGTCAACGCCAAAGGCCAAGTCGCCATCCACAGTGACAGCGCCGGTATCTACATTGATGCGGAAGTTCACATCGTTGTCACCCACTAGCCGCAGCCGATCTGCTGCCGGGTTGAAGTCGAAGCCAGTAACCGTGGTGCCTTGAAAAGGCTGGGACAGGGTGCTGATGAAAGTGGAAGCGCCAGTGCTGGGGTCAATGATATAGATACTGCTGTTGTCAGTGACGCCGTAAACCAAGCCGTTGGCGGGTCGGACATCAATGCCGAGCAGGTTGCCGTCTAGCCCAGTGACAGGAATTGACGTCGCAGCATCGGGGCTGCCGCCGTCAAACGACTGCAGCACATTGCCAGCGCCCAACGCGATAAACTGTGTCCCTGCTGCCATTGGCGGTGTGCGGGGATCGTTAATAGCCGTTAGGCCGATGACGTTGAGGTCACCGCCCGCGCCAACGGTGCCCAAGCTTGTAACTGGACCATTGTCTAGATCCACGGAGTATAGCGTAGAGCCCGACAGCGCGAACCCCATGTCGACGCCCTGAGCCGGCGATACAATGTCAAATCCGCCGATGTCGCCAAAATCAACGCCTAAAGCGCCCACGGTGACTTGGGTTCCATCATTGGGTGGATCTTGCTCTGTCAATATGTCGAGGGCTGAGTCGATGTTGTACAGCTCAGTTACGGTCGGCGCAGCAACTGCACTTCTATATGCCGCTGCCGTGATTGTGGGGTTAGCTGCAGCGTTGGGGTCGCCAGGGGCAAAGGCTAAGGTGCCGTCTACGGTCACCGCTCCGGTATCTACGTTGATGCGAAAGTCTTGATCGTTGTCGCCCACCAACCGCAGACGGTCTGCTACAGGGTTAAAGTCGAAGCCAGATACTGCGCCGTTGAACGGAATGTCTAGACTGCTGACAAGGGTCGCCGTCCCAGTAGTCGTGTCAATAGTGTAGACGTCGTTAGTGGTTGTGATCCCATAGACCAGACCGTTAGAGGGGCGGGTGTCGATACCAATTAAGATGCCATTGACGCCGGTAACGGCTGTGGTGGTAGTGCTGCCAGGGTTATTGGAGTCAAATATAATTAGCGTATTGTTGTTATCTAGCGCTGAGAAAAATGGCATTGATTTATCCTTTACTGGTCTAGAAGTACATCACCGGCACACATCTTGTGGTATGGCCGCACTTCTAGTACGCAGGACAAACCCGATTGGTTTCAATATTGATTCAATGAGGGCTGAGTCGTGCTAATTCTCTGCTTAACCCTAATTCGAACTTAGCCCAAGCCAAAGTCAGATCGGGCACTGAGTCCTCTATTAGTGAGACAACACTTCTTCCCCAGCTAGAGTTCGGGGGAGGCAGCGCAACACTGCCTCCCCCAATTTAGACCCAGGCAGTCGAAGAGTCCTATTCTGTGAGGATTATGAGAATAAGCCACTAGGGCCAAGAGCCGAGAGCAGCCAGGGTACAACTACTTAACAGCTGCCGGTTCTCGGTCCTCGCTAGACGCCATCGCCCGACTGATTTTCTTGTAGTTCCAAAATCCGAAGATTAGCCAGAACGCCAGCAGGCCCCCGGTTAGCAGCAGTATGGCGAAGGGGCCGAAGCGGTTGATCAAAATTGGAGCTGCCCCCGTAAACAGGCCACCCCCCACAATCGGCTCAAAGAAGAGCTGCTTATAGCCAAAGCTTTCAAACGCCCCCGTACGGTCATCCGGGTCCACCATGCGCATTAGCAAGATGCCCGTGGCCGTTACCCCCATGGATTGCCCCATGTCGCCAATGCCGCGCTCGAACCAGTGGGTGGGAATCATACGCGGTGCAACGTACATAAAGAAGAGGACATTCCAGGCAATACCAGCGATCGCCAACACAGCAAACGCGCCAAAGTTGCGGGCAATGATCGCTAGGCTAATAGAGGCTAAAGCCGCCACAATCGTCGCATCGAGGGCCACTCCTCCAATACGCACCATCAGCTGACGGCTAATAAGATACTGCTTGTCGAGGCGTTCTAGAAGAACTTGAACAATGATGCCCCCCACCAATGCCATAGGAAAGAGGGGAATGCCGCCCATAATTTCTATGCCTTCGCCGCCCTGGTTCCAGGTCACCGATTCCAATAGAATCAGCAGCTGCAAAATCAGCCAGCCAATGGCGATCGCCACCCCCACAAAGCCAAACTGCAGCGTCAGTGGATCCACCAGCAGGCTGCCCAGATGGCGGCGGCGGCGCTCGGCAATCTCTGGACTTTCCGGCTCCGCTGGCATCCGCTCCTGTGCATCCGCTGGAATGCTGTCGCGGCGACTCGCCGCCGTATGCCCGTTCTTGCGCCCCCAGTTTGCCAGCACCACACCAGCCAAAATGCCGGTCACAATGCCAATTGTCGCCATCCCGACGGCTAAATCAGCACCTTCTTCAAAGCCCACATCCTGAAACACCTCGGCCATGCCCGCTGCGGTTCCATGCCCACCTTCAAAGCCAATTTCGATCAAAGCGCCAGCTACAGGCGGTAATCCAAACACTGGCCCTAGCACTAAGATGGCTAAAAGTAATCCGACCACATATTGTCCCCAGGCCAGCGATTGCCCGAAAGCGACCTGTGGAGACGCCCGCCGCCAAATTTCAGCGGGTGGTGGGATAAATTCCCCCAGAAAAATGGTGGCAAAGACGATGTTGATGAAAACGCCGGGAATCTCTGACCAGACGTCTAAAATCGGTTGGGGAAATAGCCCATTAGCCAACAAGCCACTGTCTCCCAAAAATGCCCCCAGCACGCCAGGTCCAAGCAACAGCGCAATAACGCCTGCCACAATTGAGCTTGGCAAAAATAGGGATTGTAGGATACCTATTTTTTGACGGACCCAACGCCCGGCTAATACTAAAAAGCCTAAAATTATGAATGCAAAAAAGACATCCTCAAAGGTATAGCTTGGGCCTTCACCCTCTGCTTGTGCCCAAGCAACTAGAGCAGCAGGCCCGATGAGAAGTACCGCTGTCGCTAAGAAAACTGTGCTCCATCGCTGCGCTGCCAATTGAAAAATTCGATCGAAGGTACGATCAACAAA
>JBARYO010000498.1:0-1640 GCA_049647905.1 Elainellaceae cyanobacterium
ATGGGCGATCGGGATTTCTAGAGGTGCTGCAGGCCATTCGCCGCTTTTATGACAACGAAGCCGATGACCTGCAGGCGATGACTAGCCAGATGACGGCGCAGCTGCAGCAGGTGAATCAGCTGTCCGCCACCGCCGTGACGCCGGGGGTTTTAGTCGCTGGGCTAGAGTACAGCGCGGGGGTGCTGTCTGCGGCTGGACCGGGGCCACGATTTCCCATGATTCCCTATGCAGATGCGGCGCTGCGGGGGGTACGCTTTGACCAAGAGAGCCGCTATGATGCTGCAGCTGTGACGCGACAGCGCGGCCTGGATCTGGCGCTGGGGGGGATTTATGACCATGTTGGGGGTGGGTTCCATCGCTACACCGTTGACCCCACGTGGACGGTCCCTCACTTTGAGAAGATGCTCTACGACAACGGGCAGATCATGGTCTATCTTGCCGATCTGTGGAGTACGGGGCTGCATGAGCCAGCCTATCAACAGGCGATCGCCGGTACTGTGAGCTGGCTAAAGCGAGAGATGACGGCACCAGAGGGCTACTTTTACGCGGCTCAGGATGCTGATAGCTTTGAGACGGCAGAAGCCATAGAGCCCGAAGAGGGCGCGTTCTATGTCTGGAACTATGCCGAACTAAAATTGCTGTTGACTGACGCTGGGCTGGCTCAGCTGACAGACGCCTTTGACATCAGCCCCAGCGGCAACTTTGAGGGCCATATTGTGCTGCAGCGCCGCAGTGGTGGCAGCCTTGACCCATCCCTACAGCCCATCCTCGATACCCTCTTTCGCCAGCGCTACGGCCAAGATCCCCAAACTGCTGCTGTGGCGACACCCGCACGCACCGCTACGGAAGCCAAAGAAACCGATTGGCCAGGACGCATTCCCCCTGTCACCGACACCAAGATGATCGTAGCCTGGAATAGCCTCATGATCTCCGGACTGGCCCGCGCGGCAGCGGTTTTTGGCCATCCAGAGTATTATCAGCTCGCGGCCCAGGCGGCGCGGTTTATTCTGGAGAATCAATGGCAAAATGACCGTTTGCATCGAATCAACTACGGAGGCACCCCTAGCGTCCTGGCCCAGTCCGAGGACTATGCACTCTTGATCAAAGCGCTGCTGGATCTCGCCCAAGCGGCGGTGGCCCTCGACCAATCTACGGCTCAGCCGTCAGAATGGGCCTTGTCAGCGGAGCATGTTCAACAGGAGTTTGACCAGTGGCTGGCAAGTGACGCTGGGGGTTACTTCAACACTGCCGTAGATGCTAGCGACGATCTACTGATTCGCGAGCGCAGCTATGCTGACAGCGCTACCCCTGCTGCCAACGGCGTTGCGATCGCCAATTTGGTGCGCCTAGCCCTCCTGCGGGAGAATCTGACCTATCTTGACCAAGCGGAGCGCGCGCTGCAGGCTTTTGGCACACCCTTAGAGTCATCGCCCCGCAGCTGCCCAAGCCTGCTCATTGGCCTAGATTGGTATCAGAACCATATCCTACTCAAAACCAGGGCAGAGCAGGCACAGCGCCTGTTGCCGCACTACTGGCCGACCGTGGTTGGGACAGTCGCGGGGTTACCAGAAGGCTCGGTTGGCTTAGTCTGCCAAGGGTTGAGTTGTCGAGAGCCTGCGCGATCGCCGGAGCAGCTGATT
>JBARYO010000499.1:0-1534 GCA_049647905.1 Elainellaceae cyanobacterium
CGCTAAACACCTGCGCCCGGTTCATCCAGGCTTTGACCTGCTCGGGAGACTGGCGGCCCAAGAAGCGATAGCGCTTTAGGGTTGCCTTGGCCTGCTCTTCTAGGGAAGAGCGCAGCGGCCCATCGCGAATTACCACCAGCTCAACCTCGGGGCGCACCTGCTGGACCTGGGCCATTGCCTTGATGAGGCGATCGCAGCCTTTCTTTTCCACAAGCCTGCCCGTAAACAGCACCACCGGCTCTCGGGAAACGGTGCTGTCTGGGCAGAAGCGGGCGGTATCGACGCCGATGTAGTGCACCTTCACCTTCTCGGGGGGAAACCCTTGATTGAGCATGGTGCGCTGGATAAAGTGGGACACCGCAATGAAGCAGGTGGCTTTTTTTTGAAGCCGACTGCGGTGGCGTAGATAGGTGCGGTGGCTGGAGGTGGACTGGCGAATGGCCTGTTCCGTCAGGGTGACGTCGTAGCCGTGCATCGTCACCAGCAGCGGAATATTCAGTCCCTGAGCGAGGGGTAAGGCTCTTAGCCCGTCTGGCCCGAAGTGGGCGTGGACCAGGCTGGGCTGCAGCTTCTGGGCGCGCTCGAAGAAATCGGGGGCAAAGCCCTGGAGCTTATAGGAAAGCTTCCACAATTTGCCCAACCGACCGGCGTCGACAACTAGGGTCCGCTCCGCCGGCAGCGGTAGCCCCTCGACCCGCTGTATCCCCGCGTAGTGGGGAACAAACTCCTGCAGCGCTTCCGCCTGCGATCGCACAAAGGTGGCTGAATAGGCCAGCAGGTCATCGCAATAGATCAAGGCTGATTTAGCCATGGCTTCAGTTCTATACCTTTTCAAAGACATTATCTAGACGTAAGCACCCGTGGCCCCGGCTCCGCCTGAACCGGCGGCGGGTCTGCAGGCTCGTCTCGCTCTTGAGGCGCGTGCCGCGTGCAGACCGTCGTGACGTAAAAAATCCAAAAGAAAGTATTTTGCAGCAGCCAGACGCTTTCCGTCAGGTTGTAGAGCAGCATAAACGTTAGGTAGGCCAGGGGCAGCAAATACTCAGAGGTCTGGGTGACGCTCACCCGCCGGATGGCCCGGTAGAACGCAAACGCTAGACCCAAGCCAAACACCACCATGCCCAGCAGCCCCACGTCCAGCCAAAGGTCTAGGTAGCCGTTGTGGGAATGCTTAGGGAACCAAGGCTCTAGAAACCAAACGTCTGCAGACGGCCCCGACCAGCCGCGCCAAAACCCGCCGTAGCCATAGCCCCACCACAGGCGCTCTTGAATCTTCGTCAAGGCGATGCTCCACAAGTCCGTCCGCCCTGAAAAGGTGAGATCCTTGCCGGCTGCCCCCACGACGGACTCAATCTGGGCCAAAATACCGATAAACACGCCGCTGCCCAACAGTAGGGTGGCGCTGAGAACCGGCACCGCCAGCTTGTAGTAAAGCCGCACAATGCGGTAGATCGGCATGAAGGCCACCAGCAGCACAAACAGCGCCAGGGCCGTCTTCGAGTTGGACAACACCAGCAGCAGCACCGACAGCCCC
>JBARYO010000500.1:0-12859 GCA_049647905.1 Elainellaceae cyanobacterium
AGCAGCTGCGCTTAGAGCAGCAGTACTTCTTTGTCTCCTGCGCCCTGCAGGATATGATTCGGCTCCATATCGGTTCGGGGCGGCCCATCGCCGAGTTCCACGAAAAGTTCGCGGTCCAGCTCAACGACACTCACCCCGCCGTCGGCGTGGCTGAGCTGATGCGTCTGTTGGTGGACCGCCAGCACCTAGACTGGGATACCGCATGGGACATCACAAGACGTACCTTTGCCTTCACCAACCATACCCTGTTGCCTGAAGCCCTAGAGACCTGGTCGGTGGATCTATTTGGCCAACTACTTCCCCGCCATCTAGAAATCATTTACGAAATCAATCAGCGCTTTTTGGAAGAGGTGCGCATCCAAGACATGAACGATGCGCGGCTATCCCAGTTTTCGTTAATTGATGAGAGCGGAGAGAAATCCGTGCGCATGGCCCACTTAGCTTGCGTGGGCAGCCACCATATCAATGGCGTGGCAGAACTGCACACCAAGCTCATGAAGCAAGATGTATTCAAGAACTTCTACGGTCTATGGCCCCACAAGTTCACCAGCATCACCAACGGCGTCACCCCCCGACGCTGGATGGTGCTGAGCAACCCCCGCCTGACGGCGCTGATTAGCGAAAAGATTGGCCGAGACTGGATTCATGACCTCGACCAGCTGCGTCAGCTCGAGCCCTATGCCGACGACGAGAGCTTCCGGCAGCAGTGGCGGCAGGTCAAAAAAGACGTCAAGCTGGATCTCGCGTCTCATATTTACGAGACCACCAAAACCAGAGTCAACCCTGAGTCTCTATTCGACGTGCATATGAAGCGGATTCACCAGTACAAACGGCAGCACCTCAAGGTGCTTCACGTCATCTGGTTGTATAACCGCATCAAGCAAGATCCTAACTTTGACCCCGTTCCCCGGACGTTCCTATTTGCCGGTAAGGCGGCGCCAGGCTACCGGGAAGCGAAGCTGATGATCAAGCTGATCAACGCCGTGGCCGAAGTGGTTAATCGCGACCCGGCTGTGGGCGATCGCCTCAGGGTGGTCTTTATCCCTAACTACAACGTCAGCAACGGTCAGCGGCTCTACCCAGCAGCTGATGTCTCGGAGCAAATTTCGACGGCAGGTAAGGAAGCCTCCGGCACCGGCAACATGAAGTTTGCCCTCAACGGTGCCCTCACTGTAGGAACCCTAGACGGTGCCAACGTCGAGATCCGTAGCGCAGTGGGTGAAGAGAACTTCTTCCTGTTTGGCCTCAACGCTGACGACGTCTACAGAATGAAGGCAGAAGGCTACAACCCTCATCATTACTACGACACCAACAATGACCTGCGTCAAGTGATGGACCTGATTCAAGCCGGGGTCTTCAGTCACGGCGATCGCGACCTGTTTAAGCCCCTGGTTGAGCGCCTGCTCAACCAGGATCCCTATATGCTGATGGCCGATTTCCAATCCTACATCGACTGTCAGCAGGCGGTGGATGAGGCGTACCGCGATCCTGAGCATTGGACCCGTATGTCCATTCTCAATTCGGCCCGTATGGGATATTTCTCTAGCGATCGCTCCATCCAGGAGTACTGCGACAAAATCTGGAACACGAAGCCGACACCGGTCAAGCTTGAAGTGTATGACCACGAGCGAGCAGCCTTGACGGTAGACACCTACTTTCAACCCCGCCAAGAGTACAACCTGTAGAGATAGCTAGCAAAAAGGGGAGCCAGCTGCTCCCCTTTTTGCCTTAGCACTATCGTTTAGTGCCCAAAGTCAAAGAGCCTAGTGGGTACCGGTGCCCTCAACAGCACCGCCGCAGCTCTTCCAGGCAGAAAGACCACCGTTGACAACGGCAACTTTCTTGTATCCAGCCTGGCGCAGCTGGCTAGCGGCTTGGGCCGCTTCTCCATCTGTACCGCCGTACAAGAATAGATCGCGAGTTGCCTCCAACCCTTGCCCGTCACGCACATCAGCGACTAGGTTGTCCCCAGGCACATTGATTGCACCAAGCAGACGCTCGCTATCGAATTGCGCTTTGGGACGCACATCTAAAATCGATAGGGCGGGTTCGCCCCAGTCGAGCCGCTTTTTGAGAGCTTTTGCACTGACGTCTTGGTCCATAGATGGGGGAGACGGCAGTGGCGCGGTCACCGCATTTTTGGCAGCGAGAATAGTATCGTCAACGTTACCCATGTGATTACCTTTTGTTCTATTGTTAAGAACTGTAACCAATGCGTTCATAAACTTGTGTCTTCCTCTGGTTAGGCATCTTGGTCTGGTCTAACCAAAGGAAGAGCGTGGCCGCTACGCAAACTTTGCTAGTATTCCCAGCAGGGCTTTTGACCGAGGTGTGAGCAACGTCCGCCTGTAGGCATCTGCCGCCTTTTTAATCGCTTCAGCCTCTGTAGGATAGGGATGGATGACGCTGGACATCTTGCTGAGACCAATCTTATGCACAATTGCAGTGGTGATCTCGCTAATCATCTCACCAGCGTGGGGAGCTACAATCGTCGCCCCCAAAATTTCATCAGATCCACGTTTATGGGTGATTTTAAGGAAGCCTTCGCTATCCCCCTCCGCTAAGGCCCGGTCCACATCGTCGAAGTCAATCTTGATGGTATTGATGTCATACCCCCGCTCTTGGGCTTCATTGTCGTAGAGGCCAACATGGGCTACTTCCGGGTCGGTATAGGTTACCCAGGGCATAACCAAATCACTGAGCTTCGAGCGACCCAGCCCAAAGGGCGAAAACAGCGCATTCTTGATCACAATGCGGGCGGCAGCATCGGCGGCGTGGGTAAACTTCCAGCCCATGCAAATGTCGCCTGCGGCAAAAATCTTCGGGTTCGTGGTGACCAGCATGTCATCAACAGCAACACCATGCCGCTCATCGTATTCCACACCGGCTTTGTCTAGCCCCAGTCCATCGACGTTGGGTGCCCGACCTGCGCCCACCAAAATCTCATCCACAACAATAGTCCCTGGCTGACCATTACTCTCATAGGCAATTTGCTTCCCTTCGGGGGTCGCCGTCACCCGCGTCAGCCGAGAATTGAGCACGAGCTGCATGCCTTCATTCACCATGGCCCGCTGCACAATGTCTGCCGCATCGGGGTCCTCCTTGTTGAGCAGGTGACCATGGCGGTGAAACAGTACCACTTCAGTCCCCAGCCGCCTGAAGGATTGGGCTAGCTCGCAGCCAATGGGGCCACCACCAATGACGGCAAGGCGCTTGGGCTGCTCCGTCAGATTGAAGACCGTCTCATTGGTCAGATATCCGGCAGCATCAATGCCCTCAATGTTGGGTCGGACCGCTCGCCCCCCGGTGGCAATAACCGCCTTTTTAAAGTGCAGATTGGCATCACCCACTTGAATGCAGTCTGGGCTAACAAAGTGTGCGTGGCCTAAGAACATATCGACGCCTGCTTTCGCCGCCCCCGCCGCAGAATCAACGGGGCTGATGTCTGCCCGAACTTTTCGCACCCGCCGCATCACCGCCGGAAAATCGACATGGACCTCATCGGGAGGCTGAACACCATAGGGCATGGATTGGAGCATACTGGCCGCAGCACGCCCCGAGCGAATTATAGTTTTCGAGGGCACACAGCCCACATTGAGGCAGTCGCCACCCATGAGATGTTTCTCAATCAGCGCCACCTTGAGCCCAATTCCCAAACCCGCCGCGCCTTTAGCAACAACGAGCCCGGCGGTGCCGGAGCCAATGACCACTAGGTCATACTGCGCTTGCGGACGTGGATTTTGCCAATCATTGGGATGAACATTTTGTATCAGAGCCTGGTTGTATTCGTCCATGGGAGGAATAACAACATTACGAGATGAGGATTGAGTCATAGTCGCGACCTGGGATGGGAATGGATGCTGTAAACAAGGGCTAGGTTGGGCTACCCCTAACGCGCTGGGTCAAATACTGATGGTGTTGGGGGGTAACGCTGTCGTTATCCATCGAGCTGAACGTCTACGCCAGCATCGTCATCCACGGTTTTGTCAAGCGCTCTACGGGCAACGCGGGTAACGTAGAGTGTGACCGCCACGGTGGCAATGAAGCCCACGATGCGAATGGTCCATTGCACGGCAGCATTATCCGGGGCCTCCCCTGCGCCGAGCGTCGCGAGATTGCCCGCCAGCGACCCGAGATAAACGTACATAATAGTTCCAGGCAGCATGCCAATACAGCCCAGCACATAGTCTTTCAGGGATACGCCGGTCAGACCGTAGGCGTAGTTGAGTAAGTTGAATGGAAAGACGGGGGACAGCCGTGTCAGCACCACAATCTTGAAGCCTTCGCGCCCAACGGCTGAATCAATGGCCTTAAATTTCTCGTTACCCTCAATTTTTTTAGCTACCCACCCTCGGGCTAAATAGCGCCCCACCAAAAAGGCCGCTGTCGCGCCTATTGTGGCCCCGACGAAGACCAAGCACGACCCCAGCAAAACTCCAAAAATAACGCCAGCTCCTAAGGTCAAAATTGACCCCGGCAAAAAGGCAACCGTGGCCCCGATATAGATAGCGATGAACGCGATCGCCCCTAATGAACCTAAATCCTGAATCCACTGCAGCGCAGACTGGAGCCACTGCTGCGGCGCAAACCCAGCGGAATCCTGAGCGATCGCTGGGGAGGTAATCAGGAAGAAAGCCGTCACAGACAGCAGCAGTCCTTGACCAAAACGGCGTAGAGCCTGCACTGAAATGAGGCGGTCGCGGAAATTGAGGGTGGATCGAGGTCGGGTCATCGGTGTGCTCCTGCAGAGAAAAATTCTGCATGTTTAAACGCTGGTAATACCCTAGTTGGGGTGGGTTAAACCAGCATGATGCGTATCTGAGCCCTATATTAAGACTGTCTCTCCCCGGAATACTTAAATCAGGCTGAGAACCATCAAGTTGTGCGCAGTCTGACGCGGCCATAGGCAGGAGAACAGGATAGCGGGACACAGCCTATCCAGCTACCAAAACCAGTCCAGCTTAAGGGTAAAGCCTTCTAGAACAGGGCTGCCATCCAACTCGCCTGGACGCTGCAAAACTGCCCTAGATCCGTCTAGTCGGTATACCTCAACTTGCTTGGCATTGCGGTCAAACAGCCACCCAAGCCGCACTCCATTGTCGATATATTCCTGCATTTTTGTGCGCGCTACTGCCAAATTATCGCTAGGCGACATCAGTTCGATCACAAAATCGGGTGCTAATGGCGGAAATTTCTCCCGCTGCTGGGGCGTCAGCGCATCCCAACGCCCTTGCCCGACCCAGGCCACATCCGGCGAGCGGTCTGCACCATTGGGCAAATGAAAGCCAGTTGAAGAATCAAACACTACCCCCAGCTGCGATCGCTCATTCCACATCCCCAGCTTGATCAGAAAACTGGCGTTTCGCGCCCCTGTTTCACCCCCCGTCGGAGCCATAATCACCAGATCTCCCTGGACTGTACGCTCTAACCTCCAATCTGGGTTAGCGAGACACAGATCGTAGAACTGATCGGCTGTAAGTGTCGCCGTAGGCGGCATCCGCAAGATGGATTGAGGCATGGTGAAGCTCAATAGCGCTACCGACAGCTTAGCGCAATCGCCAAACCCACAAGCTGCCTTCCCAATCCAAATCCTTAGATATTCAGCCGCTCGTATACCTGGTCTAAATGCCGCAGGTGGTGCTTTGGATCGAAGCAATCTTCGATTTCCTCTGGTGACAGCTGCTCGGCGATCGCCTCATCCTGGGTCACCAGCGCGTGAAAATCGCCATCGGGGGTATTCCACGCCGCGTGGGCACAGCCCTGCACCGCCTTGTAGGCCGCCTCGCGGCTCATGCCCTTGTCTACTAGGGCCAGCAGCACCCGCTGACTAAATACCACCCCGCCATAGCAGTTCATGTTGCGGGCCATGTTGTCGGGGTACACCAGCAGGTTTTGCACCAGCCCCGTCATCTCCACCAGCATGAAATGCACCAGGGTGCAGGAGTCCGGCAGAATCATCCGCTCCACCGAGCTGTGGGAGATATCCCGCTCGTGCCACAGCGCCACGTTTTCTAGCGCCGCCACCGCGTTGCCGCGAATGATGCGCGCCAGCCCCGTAATCCGCTCAGATTTGATGGGGTTGCGCTTATGGGGCATGGCCGAGGAGCCTTTCTGCCCCTTAGAGAAATACTCTTCTACTTCCAGCACGTCCGTACGCTGCAGGTTGCGAATCTCGACAGAAAAACGCTCAAGACTGGCGGCCAGCAGCGCCAGGGTCTGCAGAAACTCGGCATGGCGATCGCGAGACACGATTTGGGTGGAGGCGCAGTCGGGCTGCAGCCCCAGCTTTTGGCAGGTGATGGCCTCCACGCGGGGCTCAATGTTGGCGTAGGTGCCCACTGCCCCCGAAATCTTGCCCACCGCTACCCGGCTGCGGGTTTGACAGAGGCGATCGCGGTGGCGCAGCACTTCAGCCAGCCAACCCGCCAGCTTGAAGCCAAAGGTCATGGGTTCAGCATGGATGCCGTGGGAGCGGCCAATCATGACCGTGTAGCGGTGCTTCTGGGCCTGGTAGCGAATCGCTTGCCCTAGCTCCTCTAGGGCGCTGAGCAAGACATTGAGGCTATCTACCATCTGCAGGGCTAGCGCCGTATCTAACATGTCCGAGCTGGTCATTCCCAGGTGAATGTAGCGCCCTGGTTCACCGACATACTCATTCACGTTGGTGAGGAAAGCAATCACATCATGCTTCACCTCCTTCTCAATCTCTAGCACACGGGCCGGATTGAAATCAGCCTTAGCTTTAATGGTTTCTACAGCCTCGGCAGGGATATATCCTAGCTCCGCCTGAGCCTCGCAAACGGCAATTTCCACCTGCAGCCACGTCTTCAGCTTGTATTCTGTTGTCCACAGATCGCCCATCTCAGGCAGGGTATAGCGTTCAATCAAGGCTCGTATTCTAGGACACAACCGCTTCATTGTACCCTGCGATTCCGAGGATTTTGGCTTAGGGTAAGGCGCGAATCTTTGCAGAACCCTAACACAGCTTTGTAGCCTAGACTATGCAGCACCTGAAGCGATCGCGATATGCTCGGAAGGGCGCTGATGGTATTGATCCCCTTTTAGATGAACAAACCTAAATTAACCCTGTGGCAACTCTCGAACATGAGTTTTGGGTTCCTCGGCATTCAATTCGGCTGGGGCTTACAGATGACAAACACCAGCGCTATATTTGAGTATCTAGGGGCTGACGCCCACCAGATTCCTATCCTGTGGCTGGCTGCGCCCCTGACGGGCCTAGTTGTTCAGCCCATTATTGGCAACCTCAGCGACAACACCTGGGGACCATTGGGGCGACGGCGGCCCTACTTCTTGGTCGGCGCAGTTTTCAGCTCTATTGCGCTGATCATCATGCCCAATTCTCCCAATCTATGGATTGCGGCGGGGTCGTTATGGCTACTGGATACCGCCGTCAATATCAGCATGGAGCCGTTTCGCGCCTTTGTGGGAGATCTGCTGCCGCCAGAGCAGCGCACCAAAGGGTTTGCCATGCAGAGCGTATTTGTGGGCATTGGAGCCATCGTGGCATCAGCCCTGCCGTGGGTGCTCAACCACTGGTATCGGCCCCTCGAACCACAATATGACAAGATTCCCTTCAGCGTTACCCTCTCCTTTTATATTGGCAGCGCCGTGTTTTTGATCAGCGTCCTGTGGACGGTGGTTAGCACTAAGGAATACCCGCCCAAAGACATGGCGGCCTTTGAGCAGCAGCAGGAGCGGCGGCTTGGCATGGGCAGCACCCTGCGGGAAATTGGCACGGCACTGAAGGAAATGCCCCTCACCATGCGACAGCTAGCCTGGACCCAATGCTTTAGCTGGCTGGGGATGTATTGTCTATTTCTATACTTTCCGACCGCGATCGCCCGCAGCGTGTTTGGGGCCGTCAACGAGCATTCTTCGCTCTATGCTGAGGGCATCGCTTGGGCGGGGGTGTGCATGGCGGTGTACAACGCAGTGTGTGTGGTGGCCTCATTTCTATTGCCCCTGATGGCGCGGCTCACCAGCCGCAAAGTCACCCACGCCGTTTGCATGGGGGCTGGAGCTGTGGGCACTCTTTCCATCGGCTTAGTGCATGATCGCTACTCGCTGCTGTTGTCCATGGTGGGCATCGGCATTGCCTGGGCAAGCTTGCTGTCTATGCCCTACGCTATTTTGGTGGGCTCGCTGCCGTTGAAGAAGGGCGGCATTTATATGGGAATTTTTAACGCCTTCATCGTGTTGCCAGAGGTGTTGGCCTCTTTAGGTTTGGGCTGGGTGATGTCCCACATCTTTCACGACAACCGCATCTCGGCAGTCATGCTGGGGGGCGTTTGTTTTGCCCTTGGGGGATTGCTTGCCCTGCGGGTGGATGACCCAGGACTGCAGAAACGACCACAGCTGAGTGACGCCGCGACAGAAAACAAAGCGCTACAGGAAGCTGGCATCGAAGGTTGAGGTTCTCAGGTTGAGACAACAGCGCCACTAATGTAGCTGTGGGGTATGGTGCAGTTAACCCAGTCACCCTTTACTCATTCATCGTTTTATACGTCGACACCGCAGACGGCGAGATGCGGTTGAGGTAGCGGAAGATCCAATACTTGAACACCGTGTCTAGAATCACGGGGAAGGTGGCAATAAAGATGAAGATAAACTCTCGGCTGGCGGGAAGGCCAAAGTGGCGGGCCACCCCCTCTAAAATCACCTCCCAGCCATGGGGGGAGTGAAAGCCGACAAACGTGTCGGTGAGCAGAATGATAATAAACGCCTTGGCGCTGTCGCTGAGGCCATATACTAATTCGTCGATAAACGCCTTGAGGGTCGCGATTTCGCGCTTACTGACGGTGAGAATCGTAGCAAAGGCTATTACAGACAGGAGATCGGCAAAGACGTTTTTGATGGCGCTACCGCTACGGCGACGATAGGTGGTCTCAATTTCCTCCGCCTTTTCCTTTATCCGCTCGTCAATAGCCTCAGGCGGTAGATCAGGAACGCCACCGATTAGCCGCTCAAACTGAAGTCGCTCCCGAAACAAGGTCAGCTCGTGGATCGCCTCCTCTTCCATCTCCTCGTTGAGAAACACCGTCGCCTCTGCGCTGGGTCGCACTGCCTCGACAATCGGGCCAACGATGAAGGTTTTGGATACCTGATGGGTCAGCAGCGGCACAATAATCAGCAGCAGGATAAACCGGAGTGATACCGCTGTCCGAGCTTTTGAATACCGAAACTCGTCAACATCTTCTGCGTCTGAGGCGGGATTTAGCTCACGTGCAATGCGGTCTACGGTCCGGAGGATGGATCGAGGCAGGACACCGGTCTTGTCCGTGAGGGACGCGGTTTCATTCAGGGCGGAGGATACCTTAGCGCCAGGCCTGGCGAAGCGGCGGGCGCTGCGCATCTGCGCTTCATCTTCTGCTGTCGCTGACAGCATGGCAGCGGAGCCCCTCGGCGGGGCGATCGCACCTTTGGGGGGGCGATTCGAGGTTACGCTTTGGGCGGGGACACCATCGGTTGGTTTCGGCGGCTCTGGCGTCTGGCGGTACCGGCTCAAAACTTGATCGATGAACTTGAGCTTGCGCAGCGTCGCTCTGGCATCATTGCTGATATCCACGGTTTGCAGCTCAGAGGAGGCGTCACTGACCTCAATTTGATCGGTGTTTCTGCCCGAACCAGTGGCGCGAACCACAGAATCGCTCAGCTTAAACTCCGTTAGACGCACCCGAATCGTTCTCAGGTTGCTCGTGAGCTGAGAGCGAAAGTAGTTGTAGACGTTTTGGCTATACTCACCAGACTCCGCCGCAATTTTGCTGCCGCCAAAATGGTTGTCTTCAATGGCCTTGATGGCGATCGCTGCCTCGTAGGCATCGTTTAAGGCCCGTTTTGGCGTCCGCCGAAACCAACGGTTAGCGCGGCGAATGACACCCCGGATCGGATTTGGGGAAGATGATCTCATAAGGGATTGCGCAACGAGTGACTGACATCATCCCGGAACAGGGCTGTCGAGCCATCCTCACCGCCGACTAGTAAAGTACGTGTATGGTATCAAACTTATGATCATGCGTGTGGCAGCAGACACC
Organism: Elainellaceae cyanobacterium; assembly: GCA_049647905.1. Lineage (GTDB taxonomy): Bacteria > Cyanobacteriota > Cyanobacteriia > CAKZMO01 > CAKZMO01 > JBCCAG01. The sequence goes on from JBARYO010000500.1 coordinate 10,053, forward strand.
ACAACGTCTTACTGGATTTCTGGGCCGACGGGAAGCGGCAAGACAGCTCGACTGTTAGAGCAGTTTTGCCACTGGAGCGCCCAAGTCGGGCCGCTGCCCCAGCCCCAAGCGCTAGCTCAGTCGACCTGGCCGGGGCGAGGGTTGCTGGTGTTTGCGGCCACTGGAGATACTCGGATCGCACTTGTGGATCGAATGACGGCCCTAGTGGGCAATAGTGCAGGGGAAAAGTCTAGTGGGGCATCCTTCGATTCAACCACCCCTTCGGGCTTTTTCTGTGATGAGGTCGTTCTGTTTTGGCCCTTGATTCTTCAGCAGATTCCCTCATCTGTTCACTTTCCGCTGCTGCTGCGCCCTGAAACCGAACAGCTGCTAGCAACTCGGCTGTGGCGTCCCCTGCTGGACAAGGGCCAGCTCCAGCCCGAGGGCAATGTCAGCGACTATATGATGGTGCGGCGACTGCTGGATTTGCTGCAGCTGGCCGGAAGCGCTGGGGTACCAGTGGAAGATATTCCAGTCCTGTTGAGCCAGGGCATGTCTAGCGAGCGGGACTGGAGCATGTTCGCCGAGGCGATCCAGGACTGGCGGCGCTGGTGCTTGGAGCGGGGGCTGCTGACCTACGGCATTGTCTCTGACCTCTACTGGCGTATTCTGCTGCCCAATGGGGTCTACCGGGAGCAGCTGCAGCGTCGATATGCCGCCGTGCTGGCCGACGATGTGGATAACTATCCGGCGATCGCTGCTGATTTATTCACAGTGCTGTTGGACCAGGGGTTACCGGGGCTGTTCACGTTCAATCCCGACGGCAACGTGCGCTGGGGTTTGGGGGGAGACGCCGATGCCTTAGCCAAACTCCAGTCTCGGAGCCAGGTGGAAACCTGCAGCCCGCCGGAGCAGTCGCTGCTGCCGGTGGGGGAACAGCTGTGGCAAGCCCTGCAAGCACCGCTGCAATCCATTGAACCTGCTGCCCATGGCACGGTCTACGCGCTGCAGACCGTCTCGCGGGCGGCGCTGCTGCGGCAGATTGCCACTACCATTACCCAAGCGATCGCAGCGGAGGCTGTGCCGCCAGAGGAGATCGCCATTGTAGGCCCTGGTCTCGACAGCATCGCCCGCTACACCCTGCGCACCATTTTGATGGATCAGGGGATTGAGGTGGCCTCCCTCAGCGACCAGCAGCCCTTGATTAGCTCTCCCCTCGTGCGATCGCTGCTGACGCTGATTGCCCTGGTTTACCCAGGGTTGGGTCGGTTGGTGGAGGGAAATGACGTGTCAGAAATGCTGATTGCCCTCAGTGTGTCACCCCAATCGGGCCAAATGGCCATCGACCCAGTGCGGGCGGGGCTGCTGGTGGACCATTGCTTTCAACCCGATCCAGACCAGCCCCAGCTTTTGCCGGTCACGGTATTTCCCCGCTGGGATCGCATCGGCTACCGAGGATCTGATGCCTATGAGGGAATTCGGCAATGGATCACTGCCCAGCAGATCCAGCTGCAGCAGCGACTGCTTCCCAATCCAGCAACGCTTTTAGACCGAGCGATTCAGCAGTTCTTGTACGGCGGTACCCAGCTGCCCATTGATACCCAATCCGCACTGCGGGAGCTGATGGAAACGGCGCAGCACTACTGGGAGGTGGACGCTCGCCTCAGGTCTTCGGGGCTGCAGGAGCCGGGAACGCTGGCCATCGAGCGCTTTATTCAATTGCTGCGGGACAGCACTATTACCGCAGACCCCTATCCCGTTCGGCCCCTCAAGCCTGCCGCTGCCGTCACCCTGGCGACGGCGTTTCAGTACCGCTCTTTGCGGCTGTCTCACCGCTGGCAGTTCTGGCTGGATGTGGGGTCGCCCCTGTGGCTGACGGGGGCTCCGCCGCTGTTTGGGGCTCCGGTGTTTTTGAGCAGCTGGTCAGGCCGCAGCTGGACCGCTGCGGACGCTTTGGCGGCAAATCAAACCAGGCTACGCCGCAGCTTGATCGATTTGGCAGGGCGGGTCAGGGAGCGCCTCTATCTCTGCCACAGTGACCTTTCCACAGGGGGACAAGACCAAACCGGGCCGCTGATTACGGTGGTGGGGCGGGTGCCGGATGCGGCGTCATTGTCCTGATGCCTCTGGGCTGTTGGGCAGGCTAAACCCCCGTAGGCATGCTAAACCGGCACAGATCCCCTAGGCTATATGATGAGACCTTGACCGGACCCTTTCTCTGAATGACCACCCCCGATTCGTCAACACCGAACAAGCCCAAATCCGATAAGCCTAGCCCCGCTAATACCCAGGCCCGTAGCGAGTGGCGCGATAACGCCATTACCGTGGCTGTGGCTCTGTTGTTGGCTCTGGTGATTCGCGTTTTTGTGGCTGAGCCCCGCTACATTCCTTCTGATTCCATGGCTCCAACGCTGCAGGTGGGCGATCGCCTGGTGATTGAGAAGGTGGGCTATCGGCTCCATGATCCCCAGTTTCGAGATATTGTCATTTTCCGGCCTCCGGCGCTGCTGCAGGGGCTGGGCTATGGCGGAGATCAGGTGTTTATTAAGCGCGTGATTGGGCTGCCCCATCAGACGGTTTGGATTCACGATGGTGTGGTGGAAGTCGATGGGCAGCCCCTCAAGGAGCCCTATATTGCGGCTTCACCGGCCTATGGGCTGGGGCCGATTGAGGTGCCAGAGGGGCAGTATTTTGTGATGGGGGATAACCGGAATAATATTAATGATTCCCATTTGTGGGTGTTTTTGCCTAGGGGTCAGATTCTTGGTCGGGCGGTGTGGCGGTTTTGGCCGCTGGGGCGGGTGGAGCGCGTGGGAGTAGTGTAGGTG
>JBARYO010000501.1:0-7510 GCA_049647905.1 Elainellaceae cyanobacterium
ATACGATTCTGCTTGTTAGATTTTTGAGAAATAATATTAGCGGTGTCACCGCACCATTGGCGGTATTACAGGCGTAGAGGCGGCTGATCGAGACTGATATCAGACGCCGCCAGTGGCGATCGCTTTGACAGATTCAGATACCCTGCTCATCTGCCAGGCTCAGTGTAGTAAAGTCTGGTTAAGGATTCGTTATCTAAATCTCTAGCCTGGACTGCGCTATTTGAGGCCCATTGGCGGCCTGGAATCGAGCCTAAGGCGGTGGAATAAGAGGAAACCCGTTAACGCAAAATAATAATTTTTGTCAAGTCGGGTGTGAAATTTTTTGTACTTTATTATACTAATTAGAAGATACTTCTAAGAACGTCTATTCTTTTAGCGGTGACCATAGACCAGCCTCTATGGGTGAGCGCTTCAGAACAGACAGCTTTAGGCGTATCGCTGTCGGACGCTGAAGGAATTGACTTGTGAGGAAGCACCCACTGGACCACCTTAAAAGTTATGACGCAAAGGCGATCGCCCGCTACTATGGTCGTCGCCCCTGGCTAGGCATTTGGCGCACATTGGTTATTACATGGTCATTTCTAAGCTTAGTCATTGGTGTCAAGCTAGACGCTTTGTTCAGCCGTCCTCCCGCTGCTAGCCTCCTGCGCGCCGCACAGCTAAGACGTATTCTGACCCATCTAGGGCCAACGTTCATCAAAGTAGGGCAGGCGCTTTCGACCCGCCCTGATTTAGTCCGGCGGGACTATCTCGACGAGCTGATAAAGCTGCAAGATCAGCTGCCACCATACCCAACAAGCCAGGCCCGCGCCATCGTGGAAGCGGAGCTAGGTCAACCCATTAGCTTGCTCTACAGCGACTTTGCCATGGCTCCTGTGGCAGCCGCGAGCCTGGGGCAGGTTTACAAAGCGATAATGCACAGCGGCGAGGTGGTAGCGGTCAAGGTTCAGCGTCCCAACCTGCTGCCAAAAGTCACCCTAGATCTCTATCTGCTGCGCTGGGCAGCGGGCTTGATTGTGCCCTGGCTGCCCCTCAACCTAGGCTTCAATCTGCAGCTCATTGTCGATGAATTCGGCGCCAAGCTGTTTGAAGAGGTGGACTATCTGCATGAAGGCCAGAACGCCGAAAAATTTGCGGCCAACTTTAAGGGCGATCCCGAAGTCAAGGTACCTAAGATCTACTGGTCCCACTGCAGCACCCATGTGCTGACCCTAGAGTGGATTGACGGCTTTAAGCTCACTGACACCGACCGCGTTCAGCAGGCCGACCTCGACACCAATACGTTGATTAAGATCGGCGTGACCTCAGGGCTGCGGCAGCTCCTAGAGCATGGCTTCTTCCACGCTGATCCTCATCCTGGCAACCTGTTTGCCTTAGCCGATGGCCGGATGGCCTACATCGACTTTGGCATGATGGATCAGCTTGACCAGGCGACAAAAGAGACCCTGGTGGATGCCGTGGTGTACCTAATCAACAAGGACTATACCGATCTGGCGGATGCCTTCGTTAGGCTAGGGTTCCTCTCACCAGACACTGACATCCGGCCCATTATTCCGGCGCTGGAGGCCGTCTTTGACAGCGCTATAGGCGAGAGCGTACGGGACTTCAACTTCAAAACCATCACGGACCAGTTCTCCGAGCTGATGTACCAGTATCCGTTCCGCGTCCCAGCTAAGTTTGCCCTAATTATTCGCTCTCTGGTGACCCAAGAAGGGTTGGCCCTCAGCCTTAACGCTGATTTTCGCATTGTGGAGGTGGCCTACCCTTACGTGGCCCGTCGCCTACTCAGTGAGGAGTCCCCAGCCTTCCGGAGGCGTCTGCTACAGATTCTCTTCAAGGACAACAAGTTTCAGTGGCACCGCTTAGAGAACTTGATTAGCATCGCCCGCACCAGCGACAGCTTTGACCTGTTGCCCACGGCCCGCATCGGTGCCAGCTACTTGCTTTCAGAAGAAGGTGCTTTCCTAAGGCGACAGGTTCTGGTGGCCTTAGTCGAAGACGATCGCCTCCATACCGAAGAAGTGCAGCGACTGTGGAACCTCGTCAAAGATGACCTGCAGCCTAACCGGCTGATTGGGGCAGCAGTACAGGCGATCGCCCACTATTCCACTGCCCAAGCCGCAGCCATCCTCCCCGGTGTCTCAGAGCTTGCCGTACTGACCCAAAACCCTGAATAATAGGGGGGGTGAACTTGCCGAGACGGGCTGTGTTAGAAAACTTTTATAACGTTCCATACGTGCTGCTTGCCGCTGGGCTCTTAGCTGGAATAACCTCGGCGGTTGCCTTTGGCGCGACGGTGAAGCAGGGAATAGCGGCTTGGTCAGTCGACCGAGTCAGACAGCGGTTAACTGACGTTCAGAGCCCAACCTTACTCGTGCCCTTTGCTGCGGCCTGCGTGGGCATTTGTGTCTTCTTGGCCTCAACGGTACAACTATTTTCCTTTCCGCCCAAAGTTGCCTACGGCATTGCCGTACCCCTAACGGTAATAGGCGGTGCTGGGCTGTGGTTTCAGTTTGGCCAGCTGCTGCGTCAGGTTGAGAAGGATGGTGCCAAATCCCTCAATACCGGCTTCACGATCAAAATTACCCAACGCTGAAGGGATGGAGCATTTACCCAACCATCACAACCAGAAGGTTGTGACCTACAGCCCAGCCTATACTCTGGTCCCTACCTACGAGTGCTTCAACCGCTGTACCTACTGCAACTTTCGTGTTGACCCCGGCGACGACGAGTGGTTATCCCTGTCAGAAGCCCAGGCCCGGTTCAATCAACTCCCGGCAGAGACAAGCGAAATCCTTATCCTCAGCGGCGAAGTTCATCCCTCCAGCGCTCGGCGACAGGATTGGTTTGAGCGCATCTATCAGCTGTGTCAGCTGGCCTTAGAGCGAGGGCTGCTGCCCCACACCAATGCAGGGCCGCTGCTGTATGAGGAAATGGAACAGCTGAAGCAGGTGAATGTCTCCATGGGGCTGATGGTGGAGCAAGTCACCCCCCATCTAATGACCACAGTGCACCAGCATGCCCCCAGCAAGTTGCCAAAACTACGGCTGCAGCAGCTGGAATGGGCTGGGAGGCTCAGAATTCCCTTCACGACGGGGCTGCTGCTGGGCTTAGGGGAAACAGAAGCAGACTGGCGTGACTCGCTCGAAGCGATCGCCCAAATCCATCGACGCTGGGGCCATATTCAGGAGGTGATCCTACAGCCCTACAGCGTGGGCCATCAGCAGCTGTGGCGGGAGGCCTCGTTGGCGGGAGAGCAGCTAGTGCAGGCGGTGGCGATCGCCCATAATAGTTTGCCTAGCGATGTTGCTATTCAGGTGCCGCCCAATTTGCTGTCGCCGGAGGCGCTGCTAGCTTGCCTAGAGGCGGGGGCGCGAGATGTTGGCGGCATTGTGCCCAAGGACGAAGTGAACCCAGACTATCTACATCGGCATCAGATGAGGACTATGCTGCATGAGGCTGACTGGCAGCTGCGTCCACGCCTGCCAGTCTACCCGCAGTACGATGACTGGCTTTCGCCAAGTCTGCAGCAGGTGGTGGGCCGGTGGCGAAATGAGCTGGCGGGTCGAGTATTGGCGTAATACAGGCCATGGGCAGCAGCGGTGGGATGCATGACCATACCCGTTGGTTCATAGCGGAAATTACACGGTATGATAGTAAACCGTACGGCGCGGCGGCATAGCCAAGTGGTAAGGCAGAGGTCTGCAAAACCTCCATCCCCCAGTTCGAATCTGGGTGCCGCCTTCATAGGATCAAACATTCAGTAATGCATGGCCGCGGCGGGTATGGCCGCCGCGTCGGCAAAGTCCCCTTGCCTAACGGCTGCACTGCTGACCAATAGCTTCCCTAGGCTCCTCCTCTGGGTACAGCAGAGGGCTTCTCAAGACTCACGCTTCACGCTAAATCCCATGACTATGGCAGATTCACCCCAGGCGCTCAAACTTGCCGTCAACGGAACCCTCATGCGGGGTCTCGAACTCAATGGCAACATGCATACTGCCGGTGCCACATTTTTATACGAGGCCCAAACGGCACCGCAATATCGGCTGTGGTCCATTGGCGATCGCTACCCGGCCATGCAGCGGGTAGCTGAGAACGGCGTCGCCATCGCGCTAGAGGTGTGGGCCGTGCCGCCCGCTGGACTCATGCAAATTTTGCAGCAAGAGCCGCCAGGACTGGCCATTGGCAAGGTGACCCTGGCTGACGGCGGCTCAGTGCTGGGTGTGTTGGGAGAGGCGATCGCCTGCGAAGGGCAGCGCGAGATCACGAAGTGGGGCGGCTGGCGCGGGTATCAGGACTGGCTGCAGAAGCAGACCTAACGGTAGTAGTCCTTAGCATACTAGGTAACCTCTTCAGTCAGGATCTACTATGCAGAGTCATGCTGTTTGTCTAGAGCGGGTGGGGGTCACCTATCCAAATGGCGTCGTAGCGCTGGAGTCGATCTCTCTGTGCCTCAACCGGGGGGAGTTCGCCGTGGTCTTGGGTTCATCTGGGGCAGGAAAATCCACTCTATTGCGAACAATCAACCATCTGCATCCTCCTACTCAGGGCACGGTTCATGTTGCAGAATTAGTAGGCTCCTTAACCCAACCTCAGACGCTACGCCGCCACCGCCAGCAAACCGGAATGATTTTTCAGCAGCATCACCTGCTGGAGCGGCATTCCGCGCTGCAGAACGTCCTCATGGGACGCTTGGCCTATCACTCCTTTTGGCGCAGTCTACTGCCGCTGCCTCACCGAGACCAGCGCATTGCTCTAGCTTGTCTCGATCGTGTGGGCCTGATTGACAGCGCATTAACCCCTGTCCGACAGCTCAGCGGAGGACAGCAGCAGCGGGTCGGCATTGCCCGCGCTCTGGCACAGCAGCCGCAGCTCATCTTGGCCGATGAGCCCATCGCCAGCCTAGATCCAGCAACGGCTCACCAGGTTCTATCGCTGTTGCATTCAATTTGTAAAACTGACGGCATTACGGCGGTGTTGAGCTTACACCAGGTGGATTTTGCCAAAGCCTACAGCGATCGCATCATTGGTCTATTCCAGGGGCGAGTCGTCTTTGACGGCCCTCCCTCTGAGCTAGCGCCGCAGACTCTCGGTACTATTTACGGTGGTGAGTCCTCTCCCGCATCGAGGTCACACCGAGCAGGTGTGAGGGAGAAAACGGCACAGCAGGATTCTATGATATAGGACTGGACAATTTCTTATCTCAAAATCAAAGCGCCACAATGAGCATCTTTCAAGCAATAGCCACGACCGGATTAGCCCTGATCAGCATTGTGCCGCTGTCGGGCTGCAGCCTCACGGATTCAGCAAATGTAGCAGATGGTCAGGCCGCTAGCCAGGCATCAGAGAAGGCCGACCCCACAACGCTTGTAGTTGCCCTCCTTCCCGATGAAGATGGGGCCACAATTATTCAAGATAACCAGGCCCTCGCTGATTACCTAGGAACTGCCGTAGGCAAGGAGATCGAGCTGGTTGTCACCACGGACTACTCCTCCATGATTGAGGCCGCTAGCAATGAGCGGCTAGATTTGGCCTATTTCGGTCCCCTGTCCTACGTCTTGGCCAAAACCAAAAGCGATATCGAACCATTTGCGGCTCGACTCAAAGATGGGGCCACGACCTACAACTCCATTATCATCGGCAACGTTGAGGCTGGCATTGGCACCGTTGCGGATATCGAAGGCACCACTGTCGCCTTCGGCGATCCAGCCTCTACCTCTAGTCGGCTGTTCCCAGAATTGACCTTATCCGAAGCAGGGCTTGACAGTGGGGATGACTACAATGCGGTCTTCGTCGGATCTCACGATGCGGTTGCCCTAGCGGTTCAAAACGGGAATGCTCAGGCCGGGGGCATGAGTCGACCCATTTTCGACTCTCTTATCGAGGATGGGGTAATTGATGCGTCTCAGGTCACTATCCTTGCCGAATCAGAGCCCATTCCCCAATACCCTTGGACGATGCGTACTAGCCTTGACCCCCAGCTCAAGACCCAAATTCGCTCGGCGTTCTTGACCCTTGACGATGAGGCGGTCTTGACGCCATTCAAGGCGGATGGCTTTGCCGCAATGGAGGACGCCGATTATGACGGCATTCGCAAGGCGGGCGCTGTATTGGGTCTGGACTTGGGGGAATTCGTTCAATAGCGCCCAGGTATAACTCCAGACTATGCGTCCACCGACCCAATTTTCCTTCGACGGTATTCTCCGCCAGCAGCGACAGCGGTGGTACAGGCAAGTTGCCCAGCTCACCGTGGCCCTTGGAATAATTTTGTTGTGCTTTAGCCTGGTTGGGCTGCTGGATACGGCGCGGCTGGCCGCAGGCATTCCCGCGATCGCCACCCTGGCGCAAGCCATGTTCCCGCCAGACTTCAGCCGTCTCCCTCAATGGATTGTGCCGACCATCGACACCGTTGCCATGAGCATTGCCGGGACAGCGATCGCAGTTTGTCTATCCCTGCCCCTTTCCTTGCTCGCCGCCAGAAACACCTGTCCCCATCCCGTCGTCTTCTACGGGACTCGTTTGTTGCTAAATCTGGCCCGAGCAATTCCAGAACTTATTCTGGGGATGATATTGGTAGCCGCGGTGGGTTTCGGTAAGCTGCCAGGGACTCTAGCGCTGGGGCTACATTCTGTGGGGATGGTGGGCAAATTTTTCGCTGAATTGATTGAGCTGAGTGATCAAGCCCCAGTTGAGGCCGCACGCGCGGTGGGTGCCACCCAGCCGCAGATCATTGTTCACAGCGTGCTGCCTCAGATCTTGCCCCATATTACAGATGTGACCTTTTACCGCTGGGAATATAACCTACGGGCATCCCTGGTGCTGGGCGCGGTTGGGGCTGGAGGGTTAGGGCTAGAAATTATCAGCGCCCTGCGCGTTTTGAAGTACAAAGAGGTCTCAGCGCTTCTCATTGTAGTTTTGATTCTGGTCACCGCCGTCGATAGCCTGAGTAGCTATCTCCGTCAGAGGTCCACCACGGTTTGACATCTGCCCCGCCCTCAAGAAAGCTGCGACAGCGGTTTGTTTAACTACGCAAATCGGTTGGCAAATGCTGCGATCGCTTCAGCATCTTCGAACTCAATATCAAAGTCTGGATCAAGATCCACCGGTTGCTCATTACCTAGCTTCGGTAGCAGCGTCTTAGAGGGTTGACGAAGCTCGGAGCGTTTGGAAACTAGGGCCGGATCGCAGCGCTTCCACAGGTTAGCAAGACCGACAGTGAAATTCACGACTAGCCAGCCGGTGCTACCAATAGCCAAGGCTTCGAGGGCAAAGGTCAGCTCACTCTGTGTCATGGTAATTAGGAGAAATGGCGTTGCCTCCATAGTACGAGATGCTGGTTACCCCGATGGGGGAAAGCCGCTTGTGAGACTATGGGCTCTAACGATCCGATGATGTTAGTATTAGGCAACCAATATCGACACCAGCATTGCTATGAGTCCTTCAGGCGGTAAAGAAAACAAGCGAATCATTCTATCCATATTTGGCATGGCACTACTCGTAACCGCCATCA
>JBARYO010000502.1:0-1721 GCA_049647905.1 Elainellaceae cyanobacterium
GAGACAGCGCTGCTAAATCAAGCAGAGCCGCTTGAACCTGGGGGAGATAGGCCCGCAGCCTACAGCGATTGTTTTTGATCTCGCTGGATGTGCCCCGGCAGCCGAACTCCTCCAATCGCCAAAAGACGAGGTCTTCTGTCACCGGGTCGCACCAGACCTGAATCTCCCACCAGCTATTTGTCAATGCGATCGCCCCTTTGCTACAACCGATGTCTCCCTGCGCTGCCGGTCTGCTGTCTTATGCGCCAACACCAGCCTATCGATAGGCTCTTGGCGAGACAGCAGCGCTACAGCGTCACGGTGTAGGCATCACGGATACCCGGCACCTTCTTGATCTCAGTCAAGATTCCATCCGGCAGCGGATCGTCGATGCTCAACACCATCACGGCATCGCCCCGAACAATCTTGCGGCCCACCTGCATACTGGCAATGTTGACATTGAAGCTGCCTAACAGCGACCCAATTTTACCGATGATTCCGGGCATGTCACGGTGCAACGTAAATAGCATGTGCTTGTTGGGCGGCACGTTGATAGGGAAATCATCGACTTTAGTAATGCGGATCTCGTCTTCCCCTAGGAGTGCTCCCATGACGGAATGCTCACCGAGAGAACCCGTTGCCGTTAAATGGAGGGAGCCAGCGTAATCCCGCATTGAACCATCCCGCGTCTCCGTCACCCGAATACCCCGCTCCTTGGCTTCAATACTGGCATTGACGTAGTTAACCCGCTCCTGGAGCGCATGGGACAACAGACCTTTGAGAGCGGCAATCACCACGGGCTGACTGTCGTTAGTGGCCAGCTCCCCCTGCAGCCGCACATTGAACGACTCAATTCGTCCGCCGCTGAGCTGACTGACCAGGTTACCCAAGGTTTCGGCTAGCTGGAGGTAAGGACGCAGCTTTTCTAAAACGTCAGGGCGCAGACCCGGAATATTAACCGCAGAGCGAGCTGGAAGCCCAAGCAGCACATCGCGAATCTGCTCGGCGACGTCGATAGCGACATTCACTTGGGCTTCGGCGGTAGAGGCACCGAGGTGGGGCGTCAGCACAAGCTGCTTGCCGACACTCGTTAAGGGGGAGTCTGTCAACGGCTCGTTTTCATAGACATCGATGGCGGCACCAGCAATCGTGCCCGCTTCCAGCGCGGCGGCAAGGTCGCTCTCATCGATGATGCCGCCCCGAGCGCAATTGACAATACGGGCGGTGGGCTTCATTTTGGCGATCATCTCTGCATTGATCATATGCAGCGTTTCTGGGGTCTTGGGCAGATGAAGCGTGATGTAGTCGGCCTCTTGGATCAGCAGATCTAGGTCCACCAGCTGACAGCCAATCTGCTCCGCCCGCTCTACCGAGAGAAACGGATCGTAGGCTAACAGGCGCATCCCCATCGCGCGGGCGATCGTAGCAACGTGGGAGCCAATTTTACCCAGGCCCACGATACCCAATGTCTTTTTGTAGACTTCAACCCCGGTGAAGGTCTTACGGTCCCACTTTCCTGACTTAATGGATTGATTGGCATCAGAGATATGACGGGAGAGGGCCAACATCATGGCGACAGTATGTTCCGCCGCCGCTACGGTGTTGCCTTCAGGGGAATTGACGACAAGAATCCCTTGGCGGGTTGCGGCAGCCACATCGACGTTGTCGACACCAACACCAGCGCGGCCAATGATTTTGAGCTTTTCACCGGCTCGAATGACGTCGCCAGTCACCTGAGTGCC
>JBARYO010000503.1:0-4057 GCA_049647905.1 Elainellaceae cyanobacterium
TCCCCCAAAGACTTCAATGGCATCAAACACGCAGGTGGGCGAGGCGTGGCCGACGCGAATCACCTGGTTAGGTTCGCCCTTGCCGCAAAACGGCGTGCCGTAGACTTCCCATGTGGCGCGATCGCCCACATGGCTGAGGCTGTGCCAGAACTGGGGCGTGGTGGCGCGGTAGTTGGGGTTGCGCAGGGTGCGGGTCAGCCTGCCGTTTTCAATTAGCTTGGCGTATTCGCAGCCAAACTGGAACTTGTGGCGCTGGTCGTCGATGGACCAAGAGCGGTTGGCCTCCATATAGACCCCATGCTCAATCCCGCCGATCATCTCGTCGAGGGATTCGCTCCCCGGCTCCAGGTTGATGTTGGCCATGCGATCGATGGGGGGGCGGTTCCAGGAGGTGGCTCGGGCGCAGGCCACCCCAGGGACATTCAGTCTGGTTTGGCTCTCCAGGCTCCCCAGCCCCCGCAGCAGCGTCCCATCTTTGATCAGGTGCTGCCGCGTTGCCGGTGCGCCAGTGTCGTCAAAGGCATAGCTGGCAAACTCGTGGTCCACCGTGGGGTCGAAGGTGATGTTCATCAGGGGAGAGCCGTACGCCAGGGTGCCGAAGTCTGCAGGCGTGACGAAGCTACCCCCCGCATAATTGCGCTCGTCTCCCAAGATTCGGTCTAGCTCCAGGGGATGGCCCACGCTTTCGTGAATCTGCAGCATCATCTGGTCTGGGGCCAGCATCAGGGTGGTGGTGGTGTCGGGGCAGTCTTCGGCGGTCAGCAGCTCCACGGCCTGTTCCCCAACGCGCTGCGCCTGGGGCTGGAGGGTATTCGGCAAATACTCCCATCCCCCTTGGTAACAGTGGGCGCGAAAGCCATTGTGGGAGCGCGGCTGCACCACCGGGCCATCCTGCGCCGTAGCGCCAAAGTGAGTTTGGATCAGCACCAGCCGCTGGTAGACCTCCGAGCCATTGCTGCTGATAAACCAAGTCTCATGATCCGTGGCCACTGCCGTCGCGATGGTTTGCACAATCTGGTCCGAGACGGACATCTGCTCACACAAGTCCACCAGCAGATGATTAATGTCGCCAGGGGATAGGGCAGATAGCGCCGTCTTGACAGGCGAGGCATAGCGACCGGTCACCTTCGGGCGGATGGCCGACGTGGCGGGGGAAATGGCCCATGCTTTTGCTGCTTGGGCCTGCTGGTGGGCGATCGCCGCCGCCGCCAAAATCTGTGAGGGCTCAAAAGAGTTGGTAGCCCCATAGCCGATGTGGCCCGCCACCATCACCTCCACCATTACGCCTTGGTCTAGCGATCGCCCATTGTGCTGCGGTTTACCATCCCGCACGGCAAAGTGGCTATCCCGCTTACGAACCCCCCGCAATCCCACCCAGTCCGCTGGGATATCGAGGCTAGCGAGGGCTTTGGCTAGGCATTGGCCCAAATCCTGGTCTAGCGTTAGTGTCGGGTTTGGTGGCAGGGTTGAGGTCATGGTGCGAGACGCGCAAAATTGGCCTAAATTCTAAAAGTAATCCTGACAGACTAGCATAACCCCGAAGAAAGCAATGGTAGATGCACCCTGATTCCAATCCCTGGCCTTTGCGGTCGGGGATTTTTTTTGGCATAGTGACTCACCGCCTCGACGCCATGCTAAAGGACGCCGCTAGCAATCACATCATCACTAATATCGAAGTTTGCCGTCACCGACTGCACATCGTCTGAATCTTCTAGGGCATCCATCAGCTTCAGTAACGCCTGGGCCTGATCAGCGTCGTCAATTTGAATTGTGTTGTCAAACACCCAGCGCAGCTCTGCTTGCGTGACGTCAAAGCCCGCCTGCTTGAGGGCAGAGACTAGATCTTCCAGCTGGCCCACCGCCGTAACGACGTCAGCGCCGTCAATATCGTCGATGTCCACCAGGTCATAGCTTTCAGCTCCGGCATCTAGAGCCGCGAGTAACAGCGCCTCTTCATCCACTGGCCCTCTGATGCTGGCCACTCCTTTCTGCTCAAACATCCAGCTGACGCAGCCCGTTTCTCCTAAATTGCCGCCGTTTTTGCTAAAGGCAGAGCGTAGGTCCGCTGCCGTGCGGTTGCGGTTGTCCGTCAGAGCTTCAATGAGGATGGCAACACCACCGGGACCATAGCCCTCGTAGCGAATGTCCTCTAGTTCAGCGTCACCTTCGAAGGTGCCTGCCTCCTTGGCGATCGCCCGCTCAATGTTGTCGTTGGGGATGCCAGCAGCCTTTGCTTTCTCAATGGCGGTACGCAGCTGAAAATTGCCGTCGGGGTCGGGAATGCCGCTGCGAGCTGCCACGATAATTTGGCGGGATAGCTTGGCAAATGTCTTTCCTTTGACGGCATCGACTCGGGCCTTTTGCCGTTTGATGTTGGCCCATTTGCTATGGCCTGCCATAACTCAAAATCTTAAGGGAACAATCTGGGTCTTCTAGCTGTATTGCAATAGCCATCGACCGTATTGCATCAATCCTACCGCACTAAGGCTTGACCCTAGGCTAGTGGCGAAAAATTGCCAGATAAAAACCCCGCTACTTCAAGGAGGCGGGGCTTTTATCTAGATTGAGCAACTCTGGCGATCGCTGCTTTGGCCTATGGCAACTGCAGTTAAGCCGGGTACACGCTAATCTTTTTGCGGTCCTTTCCTTTGCGCTCAAAGCGCACAATGCCGTCCACCAGCGCAAACAGGGTGTCGTCGCTGCCGCGCCCTACGTTGACCCCAGGGTGAAACTTGGTTCCCCGCTGGCGCACTAGGATATTGCCGGCAATCACAACCTGACCGCCGTAGCGCTTGACGCCCAGTCGCTGGGCATTAGAATCGCGACCGTTGCGGGTACTTCCTGTTCCCTTCTTATGAGCCATATCCCTTTCTCCTCAGTTGTAATGTCTATTCTAAGGGTCTATTCTGTTTCTGAGCTTTCGGTTTCCGGTGCGTCAGTTTCGACAACATCAGCGTCAACGGCATCAGAAGCGTCAACGGCATCAGAGGTATAGCCATCAGCATCAGCATCGTTCTGTGCAATTACGCTGCCGCCAACGCTAATGGAATTGATCATCAGCCGGGTCAATTCCTGACGGTGACCTTTCTTCTTGCGGGTCTTCTTTTTGGGGCGCATCTTGTAGACAATCAGCTTTGGACCCCGCAGATGCCGCATGACGGTACCGCTCACCGTTGCTCCATCGACTAAAGGCTGCCCCACATGGACCCCCTCATCACTGGAGACAAATAAAACGCGGTCGAGGGTGACGGTATCGTCCTCTTCAAACCCCAACCGATTCATGTCGTAAAACCGACCGGTCTCGACGCGAAACTGCTTGCCGCCCGCCTCAACAATTGCATATGCCATTGATGTTTTTCCTTTGCCGTACAGGTGCCAGCCAATAACCCAGTCTGCATTAGCTGCGCTTACGCTTAACCTGATCCGAGCAATTACTAAAAGTTCACATCCAGACAGTATCACAGATTTGCCTCGCGGCGTCAAGCGAGAATTCTGGCGTGATCACGTCGCTCTACGACGCTGATTTGGCGGGAATAATGCGTGCTGGGATACCGACGGCGGTGGCATTGTCAGGAACGTCGGTCAACACAACTGCATTGGCACCAACGTTGACGTTGTCACCAATCTGGATATGGCCAAACAGCTTGGCACCAGCGCCAAGGTTGACCCCTTGACCAAGTTTAGGGGCGTCGAAGGGGCGATCGATATGTCGTAGACCCATTGTTACCCCCTGGCGAATAATTGAGTCGTCCCCAATCTCGCAGTAGCCATGGATGACGATATTGCTCTGGTGTTCGACGATGACCCGTCTGCCCAGCTTGACTGTGTACGGGAGCTCAAGTCCATAGGTGTTGCGGACCTTCCGGTATAGCGACCGGTAGAGCATGCTCAACGGCGCCCGCAGCACTTTGGATTTAACCTGCATCCGCCATACTCCAAATCGGTGGACAGCCACAGCTCGGAACCCGGGGAGGGTCCAGTCTCGGCCATGGGTAATCCAGTCCTCGCGAATCATCTCTCCCAAGCTCAGTGGGAGGGGAGGAGGATTACCGATATT
>JBARYO010000504.1:0-3972 GCA_049647905.1 Elainellaceae cyanobacterium
GTTCTGTTTCTCAGCGGCGTTTTAGATGAAAAAGCGGCGCTGGCGGGGTTCAGCAACTCGGGAATGATCACCGTTGGGGTGCTGTATATCGTGGTGACAGGGCTACAGCAAACCGGGGCGCTGCAGTGGGTGTCGCAACAGGTTTTGGGCATGCCCAAGACGCCCAGCCGAGCGATGGTGCGGCTGATGCTGCCGGTAATGGGGGCCAGCGCGTTCCTCAACAACACGCCCGTGGTGGCGATGTTCATTCCGGTGGTGAACGACTGGTGCCGCAAGCTGCGCTTCAGCCCATCTAAGCTGATGATTCCGCTGAGCTATGCCGCTATCTTTGGCGGGCTGTGCTCTCTGATTGGCACCAGCACCAACTTGGTGGTGAATGGGCTCTTGATCGATTCCACTGGCGGCAGCGGGCTAAAAATGTTCGATATCGCCTGGGTGGGGGTGCCCTGCGGCCTAGTCGGCTTCCTGTTTTTGTTTATGACACAGCGGTGGCTATTGCCCGACCGCCAGGCCGTTCTTAGCGACAGTGACGACCTGCGCGAGTATACGGTGGAAATGCAGGTAGAGCCTGATACGCCTTTGGTGGGAAAGACTGTGGAGACGGCAGGGCTGCGCCATCTGCCCAATCTTTACCTGGCTGAAATCTGTCGAAGGGGACAGGTTCTACCAGCCGTAGGGCCTCAGGAGCCACTTCAGGCTAATGACCGACTGCGGTTTGTGGGCGTCATCGATTCCATTCTGGACTTGCAGCGCATCCGGGGAATGCAGCCTGCCACAGACCAGGTGGCAAAGCTAAGCTCACCTGGGGAGCGTAGCCTGATTGAGGCGGTGGTATCCAATACTTGCCCCCTTATCGGACAGACCATCCGCGAAGGCCGGTTTCGCACCCAGTACAATGCGGTGGTGGTGGCGGCGGCCCGTAACGGCGATCGCCTCACAGGAAAAATTGGCGATATTCGCCTACGGGCTGGGGATACGCTGCTGCTGGAAGCCTCGTCTGATTTTGTCAACAAGCGGCGCATCTCGCGGGATTTTTACCTAGTCAGCAGCGTCCCCAACTCTGAGCCAATCCGCCACGGGCGATCGCGCATTGCGTTTGGCCTGACGCTGGCGATGGTGCTGCTGGCGGCGGTGGGCTGGCTCTCGATGCTGCAAGCGGCGGTGCTCGCCGCCGTCGGGATGATTGCCCTGGGCTGCTGCTCCCCGGCCCAAGCCATGCGCAGCATTGACTGGTCGGTGCTGCTGGTGATTGCTGGGGCGCTGGCCCTGGGGCAGGGATTGGATATCACAGGGGCGGCGGAAGCGATCGCCACTGGCGTCGTTGGTGTGGCGGGAAATAATCCTTGGCTGGCGCTGGCGGCGGTGTATGCCGTTACGACGGTGCTGACTGAGATCATCACCAACAATGCCGCCGCTGCACTAGTTTTTCCCATCGCGTTTTCCCTAGCCAATCAGCTAGGGGTTAGCTATTTGCCGTTTGTGATCGGCATTATGGTGGCGGCTTCGGCCAGCTTTGCCACCCCCATAGGTTACCAAACCAACCTGATGGTCTGCGGTCCGGGGGGCTATAGGTTTGCTGACTTTTTACGGGTGGGGGTGCCGCTGAATGTGCTGTACGGCGTCATTACAGTGGCGATTGCACCATTGATTTATCCTTTCTGAACCCTCTGCAAACTTCGCCTATGTTGACCTCAGTCGGTTTTTGAGAAGAGGAGTGGGCTAAGCCCTGCCCCGCCTCTAATTTGGGAATTCGCAAGCGATTTGGTATCGCGAGGGGCGATCAAGTGAGTCATATTCATCGCTTTCATAGATCTCATCTACGGTGGCGATTGCGGTCGATGGTTGAGATTTCTACAATAGAGACATGCAGTAGTTTTTAGTCGTCTGAGGAGTGTCTTTCAGAGCTTGGTAGGCCATTGCGCCACGGCTCTCCCTGCTGCATCAGCTTGATAAACGTGACATTTGGAAACAGAGTCAATGCAGCCCTGAGCCAACGTCAGGCCTCGACCTTCGATCGAGGAAAACTCTTGCTTCCAGATCAGATGTGATTTAGCAGAGGAAAATAGTATGTTCTGGCTTTCTATATCCAACATTTCCCCTGAATTGGACGCGATCGCTGCCCACACTCGCCCTTGGGCCATCTTAAACGCATTTTGGCGGTTCAGTAACTCATACGGAGAATACCAGTCCCGACCACCTAGTCTACGTCGCCAGTTCTTGATAGACAACGAGCAAGAAAAGGAAAAGGCAGCAGCCTGCTTTGAATCTTGCTCATAGTGTCCAATCAAACCCATCTTGGGACGTAGAGTGTTCCCTCAGGGAGAAAGCTCTACGTCCCAGTACGGGCGAGCTTTACAAGCAAGATCGGAGTTCGGAGGCATTCTGACTAGCCTTCGCTAGACGCACTTGCCAAAGTTTGGTCGTAGGTCTCCATTTGTCCAGAGGTCAGCCGCTGCCAATAGTCTTTCAAATCTCCAGCTAGCTCATTCGAGAGGATGTAGCAGCCGATCAGATTAGGAAATGCCATCCCCAGCAGCGTCAGGTCGCTGAAGTCAATAATGACGCCTAAGCTGGTGAGTGCCCCCAAAAAGGTACATCCCACATAGATAAGCTTAAAAATCATCGTGGTGCGACTGCCAAATAGATAGGTCCAGGCTTGGATGCCGTAATAGCTCCAAGAGATGACGGTAGAAAAGGCAAACAGACACACCGCAATGCTCAAGATAACGGGAAACCAGCCGATTACAGACCCAAAGGCGCTTGCGGTCATGGCAACACCGCTCAGCTCTTCGCCAGTATCCTGGTAAACCCCTGTCAGCACAATTGCGATCGCCGTCATATTGCAGATGATAATCGTATCGATGAAGGGCTCCAGCAAAGACACCATGCCTTCGCGAATATGCTCATCGGTACGAGCCGCAGAATGGGCGATCGCAGCGGATCCAACACCGGCTTCATTTGAGAACGAACTCCGCCGAATGCCTTGAACCATGACCCCAACGATGCCACCCGCAACCGCCGTAGGTGCGAAGGCTTGGCTAATAATCGTGCCGATGGCCGCCGGGACCTGTCCAATATTCACCACAATGACGAAAAGGCAGGCGATCGCATAAATTGCCGCCATGGCAGGGACTAATTTTTCCGCGACTGCGCCAATGCGTCGAATGCCGCCAATAATCACGAAAGCGGCTAGTGCTGCAAACAATAGACCAAACAGCCAGGCTGGTAGTCCAGGAATCAGTCCGCTTATGGCAGCATAAGCCTGATTGGACTGGAACATATTAGCGCCACCCAAACTACCGAGCATGCAGAGAATGCAGAACAGGACAGCTAGCCCTTGTCCAAGAGGGCGCATACCTTTGTCAGACAGGCCACGGTTCAGGTAGTACATGGGGCCACCCAGCACCGTTCCGTCCTCTAATATGCGGCGATATTTCACCGCTAGGGAGCACTCCACAAATTTGGTCACCATGCCAAAAAAGCCCGCCAGAGTGAGCCAAACCATGGCCCCCGGACCCCCAAGCTGAATTGCGACAGCAACCCCAGCAATGTTGCCAAGTCCCACTGTGCCGGAGACGGCGGTTGCTAAGGCTTGGAAGTGCGATACTTCGCCCTCGTCGTGGGGATCGTCAAATTTGCCTCGAACCACATCAATAGCATGCTTAAAGCCCCGCAGGTTGATGAACCCCATTCGTAGGCTGAAGAAAATTGCCCCAACAAATAGCCACAGGACAATAAAGGGAAATCCATTTTCCCCGCCAATCTTGAAGAAGAGTAAGGTAGCCAGTACTTTGACAATGGGCTGAAAAACGATGTCTACGCCTGTTGCAGGGGCGTCTTGCGCAAAAACCGGTGGAGCCGCCAACAGTAAGAACAGAAGTGTTATTCCTACTACTAGCCAAGGGCCTTTAGCGTCAAAAAGCGCTAAGGGTTTCTTGAGCGTTGTCGCTGCGGTCTTGAACAGTGAGTGCT
>JBARYO010000505.1:0-5538 GCA_049647905.1 Elainellaceae cyanobacterium
GCTTTGGCCAAAGCATTCCGCAAGCCCAGTCAGGTTTTTGATGCGATCAAGGCGGGCAACGGAAAATAGAGGCCGCTTGCTGGGGTCCTCTAATTTGCCGTAGGCGACCGCTGGATCATCGACATTGAAGATCAGCTCCTCCAAACGCTCGCGATCGCCCGGCAGCCGGTCTTCTGTGCGGGTGTAGGGGAAGTAAGCCTCCACGTTGACCCCCGGGGGAACGACGTTGAACTTGGGGCTAAAGAGATCGACGCCGTTGACCACGTGATAGAGTTCCGGCATAGTGAAGCGGCGGTAGGATTCGTACTGACCTACGCTGGTGGGGGTTCCGGCAATTTCTTGGTACGTGCTGCTGACAATGAAATTGGCGGCGTTCATGGCTAGCAAATCAGCCGTGAACTGAAGCGAGAAATGATACTCCTGCTCTAGATCCTGCCAGTATAAATTACTAAACAAATACTTAGACTTTTCTAGAGCATGGGCCACGTTACATTGGGTCACCTTCAGTCGACGAGCCAGCAGAAATGCCACCAAATTTCCGTCGGAATAGTTGCCAATGATCAAATCGGGTTTGCCCTGCATTTCAGCGAGAAGCTCTCGCTCGGCATCAATGGCGTAGGTCTCTAGATAGGGCCAGATTTCAAAGCGCGAAATCCAGTTTTGGGTCAGCTTGGGATTTAGCTCCCGAAAGGGCACCCGTAAAATCCAGGCGTTTTGAGTGTCGTATACCTTTTCCAAGCGCTGGTTACAGGTGGTGCCATCGCTATTGGGGATGAGACGGCTGAGGATGACGACTTTGGGATGGGCGGCCTGTACGTCTAATCCTGCCAGCTCAATTTCTTCTTGCAGCTGCTGTTCAATGCCGCGGGCTTGGTCAAGCACATAGACCACCTGACCGCCAGTATCAGGGCGACCCAGAACCCCTTCTTGGCCAAACCAGCCGTGCACCGAGACCAAAACCACCTTAAAGATCATCGGGATGCGGGAGATGAAAGCTTCCAGCGCTTGGTGGTCAGGCGAGTCGAGCATTTGGTCCAGCAGATCCAGCGTTTCGCGGACGCGGCCAGCGGTGTTGCCCCAGCCGGGTTCAAAGCCAAGATCCTGAAAATCGAAGCGGAAGCGATTGAAGGGTTCGTCAGCTGGCAGTCCTCCAACGAAACTAATGGCCTGCTTTACCTGCTCTGACAGCTTTTGCTGAGAATTAATGCGCTCGTTAATCAGCAGCTGGGTATTGTTATGCTGGTGCAAGCTCAAAAACTGATAGAGCACTTCGAGCCAGCGGACCGGATCTTGAAACAGCTTACTTGAGAGATAGCGGTTGAGAAATTCAACGCCTTTGCCGATGTTCTTCGGGTCGCGAATGCGGGGAGAGTAGTCGTAGAAAGGCAGCAGGTCAAGCTCTAGGACGTCGCCGTCTTCGGGATGAAAGTGATTAACGAAGCGATCGCGTAAATCCAGGATCTCCTGAACGCTCATTTCCTCGACAGACAGATTCTCGAGGACGCGATAGACTTCTTCTGTTCCTATTTTGGGGCGAATAATCATGCAGATACTCTCCCGCTCTAGAATCACCTCTTGGGTGTAGTCGATCAAGCGGCTCAGCGTAGATCCCGTCACGAATTCCTCACGTTTGTCGTAGGTGCTGCAATAGCTAGCAAACGCAGAGAGGATATCGTTGTGGAGTAGATACCGCTGCTCACTTTTGCGCAGCTCACCCATAAATCGGCGCAGATCCGTGCGCTCCACGGGATGGTCTAAAACTGCTTGAATCAGCTCGGACATAGGAAATCCCCCATTGATGTTTGAAGTATTGGTTTTGAGGCTGTATTATCCCCCAAGCGATCTTGCCAAACTAAAGTGCGAGTTGGCTGCTTATCGCCGCTAAAGGTGATTGGCTGCAAGGCCGCATAACATTATTGCGCTAATTTCAGACGGTATCGCCTGCCGATGGAGGCAATGTAAAAAAGGCTACAGAAGATAAAGCCCTCTGTAGCCTTTGTTGTGTCGATATTACGACGGGCGATGCCCTGAAAGCGTCAGGAAATCTGGATAATGATGCGATTATGCTGTTACCAGCTCAGGCTCGGGCCGCTTGCTGTTTCGGATACCCTCGATTGCCTCAGCATAGTCATCAGCCTTAAAGACGGCGGAGCCAGCCACAATGGCATTAGCACCAGCGTCTAAGACCTGCCAGGTATTGTGCCCTTTAAGACCACCGTCGACCTCAATCCACGGATCCAGCCCGCGCTCGTCACACATCTTGCGCAGCTTTTCGATCTTCGAGAGGACGCCCGGAATGAAGCTCTGGCCTCCAAACCCAGGGTTGACGCTCATGATCAGCACGAGATCACAGAGATCCAGCGTGTACTCAATCAGCTCCAAGGGCGTAGAGGGGTTAAGCACGACACCCGCCTGCTTGCCTAACTCTTTAATTTGACCCAGCGTTCGGTGTAGGTGGGGAGAGGCATTGTGCTCCGCATGGACTGAAATAATATCAGCACCGGCTTTGGCAAAGTCTTCAACGTACTTTTCGGGCTCTACAATCATGAGATGGACGTCGATAGGCTTCTGGGTGTAGGGACGGATGGCCTGCACGATGAGCGGACCAATGGTGATGTTGGGAACAAAACGGCCATCCATCACATCAACGTGAATCCAATCGGCTCCAGCTTTGTCAATAGCCTGGATCTCTTCACCCAGACGGCTGAAGTCGGCAGACAAAATGGATGGAGCCACAACAGTGGACTTAGTAGATTGAGTACGGGTCATAGCGCAGTTGGTCCTCTCGCGTCCTAACTTATAAGCTTATTTTAACAAGATACGGTTTTGTTGCTGTTCCGTAATGAAATTGCTTGAGAACTCATATATAGCAGTCGCCGCATCGGTTAGGACAAATGTGTGTTCTAGACCCCGCGCTCCGCGCGGGGTCTAGAACATTTCACCGTACTCTATCGCTCAACGGGCGCTATACCAAAGCCATCTTGAGAAGTGGCGCTCCCCTTTAGAGGAACTCTACTTCTATGACCTAAGACAAGATTCATCAGGAGGTGATTGGCTTTTGAGGACCTTTAGGGGCCTCAGCGTTACCCTAGAAAGGCAGAGATTGACGTTTTGACACATGGTAAGCCGACGACATTTTTTAGCTGGAGCAGCAAGTCTTGCGGGGAGCGTTGCCTGCCAGCGAGAGGTTCGGCAAAACGCGACGCCAGTGGTTCAAACAGCATCCACGGGTGGCTCAGTGAAGGGCTCCGCGAACCTAGGTATAGACTTGGGCACCGATACTGACCCTAGCGCAGGTGCATTTAGCCAAGCGATGGTGATGCGATCGCTTGGGCGTACCGGGCTGACGCTGCCCGTATTGGGGTTGGGTGGTTCGGCCTCCCCGCTGTCGAGACTAGGGGCCGAAGCAGAAGCGATCGCTATCATTGAGCGATCGCTGGAACTAGGCATCCGGTACTTCGACACCGCCGCCAACTATGGCCCCAGTGAAGAGCGGTTGGGAAAGGTTCTGCCCGCTAAGCGTGGGGAGGTCGTCATTGCCAGCAAGACCTCGGCTCGCGATCGCGACCGGGCTTGGCGACAGCTAGAGCAGTCTCTGATGCGGCTGCAGACGGACTACCTGGATGTCTGGCAGTTTCATGCCTTGACTCACGACTGGGACATCGACACAATCTTGAACGAGGGCAACGGCGCAATTTTAGCGGCCCAGGAGGCTCAAGAGCAGGGCCTCATTCGGCATGTGGGCATTACCGGACACCACAATCCCGGCATCATCACCAAAGCGCTGACCCGCTATCCCTTTGATACGGCCCTAGTTCCCATCAATGCTGCCGATAAGCACACCTCAGAGCCCTTCATTACCACTGTGCTGCCCGTCGCGCAGCCGCAGAATACTGGAATCATTGCGATGAAGGTGCCTGCCTACGGGCGGCTGTTTAAGGATGGTCTATTAGACGGCATGGGAGAAGCTATGGGCTATGCCCTATCCCAGCCGGGAGTGAGTAACTGCATCATTGCAGCAGATACCCTGGCTCAGCTGGAAGAAAACGTGGCGGCAGCGCAAGGGTTTGTGCCCCTCTCTGAAGAGGCGATCGCAGCAATTGAGGCCCGTACGGCTAATGCATGGCAAGACAGCAGCTTCTTCCGGGGCTGGGGATAGTGCGCCCTATCAAAGCGAACTGCTTTCCATCGCACTTTTTTTATGACACCCATTCACGAGTAAGCAATGCCTCAACTGAAGCATTGCTTACTCGTTTGATTAAACTCCCCAGGCGGGATTCGAACCTGCGACCAATCGATTAACAGTCGACCGCTCTACCACTGAGCTACTGAGGAATGCGTATACAAATATAACTAGGATTGAAGCCGTTTGGCAAGTGCGCCGACAAAATTTCTGCCAATCTGCTGCCTAGCGCGCATAGCAGCGTTTCCTTGGTCAACTGCCATACCGCTAGCAACGCAACAAAAAGCCCCCTACCCGAAGGCAGAGGACCAAACTCAAAACCTAAACCATCACAAAAGATATGACGGTGAAAAGCGATGGCCTACGGAGGCCGGTCTTTGACCAACGCTTACAGGGCGTTACCGCGAGGAAGCACTTCCTCAGGGAATACAAACTGCTCGTGAGGCTGGTCTTGGACCGCCATCCAGGCGCGAATACCTTCGTTCAGCAAGATGTTCTTCGTGTAGAACGTCTCAAACTCAGGGTCCTCTGCCGCGCGAATCTCCTGTGACGTGAAGTCATACGCCCGCAGGTTTAGCGCCAAACCAACGATGCCGATGCTCGCCATCCATAGGCCGGTCACAGGCACAAACAGCATGAAGAAGTGCAGCCACCGCTTGTTGGAGAACGCAATACCGAAAATCTGTGACCAGAATCGGTTTGCTGTCACCATCGAGTAGGTCTCTTCTGACTGCGTTGGGTTGAACGCGCGGAACGTGCTCGCTTGCTCACCGTCTTGGAACAGGGTGTTCTCCACCGTTGCACCGTGAATCGCGCACAATAGAGCGCCACCCAGGATGCCGGCTACGCCCATCATGTGGAATGGGTTCAAGGTCCAGTTGTGGAAGCCCTGCAGGAACAGCAGGAAGCGGAAAATCGCCGCGACGCCAAAGCTCGGCGCAAAGAACCAAGACGACTGCCCCAGCGGGTACATGAAGAATACCGACACAAACACCGCAATCGGCCCCGAAAAGGCGATCGCGTTGTAGGGCCGAATTCCCACCAGTCGAGAAATCTCAAACTGGCGCAGCATGAAGCCAATCAGGCCAAATGCACCGTGCAGCGCAACAAAGCTCCACAGGCCGCCAATCTGGAACCAGCGAACCAGGTTCCAGTTCGCTTCTGGTCCCCACAAGAACAGGATGGAGTGGCCCATGCTGTCTGCAGGGGTGGATACTGCAACCGTCAAAAAGTTGCAGCCCTCTAAATAAGAGGACGCCAACCCGTGGGTGTACCACGAGGTGACGAAGGTGGTGCCGGTCAGCCATCCGCCCACCGCCATGTAGGCGCAGGGGAATAGCAGCAGACCAGACCAG
>JBARYO010000506.1:0-5039 GCA_049647905.1 Elainellaceae cyanobacterium
TGAAATTATTAAAAACAGCGATCGCAGAGACAGGGCCATCGGGGGTATCATCACCGTTCGCAATCTTATTCCAGCTGACCCCATTATCAGACGACAAATAGATCCCTTGATCGGTACCAGCCAAGATCTGCTCATCAAAGACAAGGGCATTGACGACTAAACTTGTTAGGTTGGCTGCAGCCCAATCTTTGCCATGGTTTAAGGAACGATAAAGGCCATCATCACTGCCTACAAACAGATGCTCTCGAGATTTGGGCGTTGCCAGCTCGTACGCTGTGCTCGGAGGCAAGCTAGATTTCGTAAAGGGACTATCTATCGTCAGTTGCGTATTTGAGGCAACACTCACAACGCGTTTGACTTGTCCTAAAGCCTGTATCCTGAACGTTCTACTACCTCCACTAAAACGGCTTAAAAAGCTGGTTCCGCTGCCGATAACCTGATTGCCAGTGCTTGTGATTATCCCCGGAGCAGGGACAAACGTGCCTGTAACGGTTGCATTGTCAAAGTGTTGCGTCCCGTGATTCAGATTTTGACTGGTAAACGGAGCGTCAATTTCTAGCGAAACGTCTGAGATGATTTGGGTGACCTCGTGAGTCTGACGACTGCCGTCTACAACTACTGCAATCTCATCACCAACGACAAGTTCTCGCGTAAATTGCGTCTCGAAGCCGGTCACTTGGATTCCCTGACTAAAGATTGTGCCTGAGCCAGCCGCCGCTTCGTCCAAGCTTGAATAGGTGAGCAGCGATCGCACCACCGTGCTCGGTAAACTTGTATTCTCAGGCTGCAAGATATCTTCATCACTCTCATCGCGCACCACCCGCACCGACCCTTGATTGATCGGCACCCAATTCGCCCCATTATCCTTAGAGCGAAACACTCCACCATTGGGCGTCCCGGCAAAAAGCGCTCCGTTGAATATCGTGTCTGAATCCGCAATATGCAGCGCCAAAACGTTCTGGCTGGTCAGCCCCTCATTCACCGCTGCCCAAGTCGCCCCATTATCGACAGAACGAAAAATCCCCTTGTCTGGCGTTCCCGCAAACAGCATCGTCCCTCGCGCCGCCAAGCAGAGAATATCGGAATCGGGCAGTCCCTTTCCTGCCGCTTCCCAGACCTCGCCGTTATTTTCAGAGCGCACCACGCCACCCCGAATTGGGGCTCCGGCTTCCGCTAAGGCCACGAGCTTCACCTCGGCAGGCATCTGAGCAAAGCTGGGGGCATTGCTGCCGAACAGAGCAGCCCGCTGCCGGAAGGCGAACACCGTTGGGTTCCGCAGGGGAGACGCGATCGCAGGCGTCGGATCTGACCAGCGCACCAGGGTATAGCCCGCTTTCGGGTTGGGGGCTACATCGGCGAGGCGCAGGAGATGGGTACTGGAGGTGGGCTCATCCACCAGCAGGAGAAAGTCACCGGCTTTGAGCTGGGTGCTAGCGCCTGCGAGGTAGAGCTGCTGGGTTTGGGGCGTAATGCGCTGGGGGCGAGCGGCGCGGGGGCGAATAGCGTTCCACTCACGGCGGGCCACGAACACTTCACCGGTCTCGAAGGTTTGGGGCAGTTCATCTTCGATGGGGACGCTGAGCACCTGGGTGCGGGCGGGCACCGTCACCACGTCGGGGGATCCGGGGGCCTCTTCCACCGTAACGGTGAGGTAGGCGCTGGCCGCGACGCCGGGGTCAAGCTCGTAGTGGATGGCCCGCACCAGCTCCAGCACCGATCGCCGCTCCATGGCCGTCCGCAGAAAGCCCTCATTGGCGATGCGCTCTTGGTAAAAGGTGATGACATCGGCTACCACAGCCCAGGCATCCAAAAGGGCGATCGCCGGGTCATCCTCGGCGCGGGTGGTCAGCCGTTCCAGCGGCCCCGGTGCTGTGGGCTGTCGCAGTATTAAGGGCAGCAGGTCTAATAGCCGCTGCTTCACGCTGGTAAAGTCACCCACGCGGTAGGCAATGGCCGATAGTCCAGGGCGGTTGTCGATGGGCGACGGGGTGAATTTGGGGTCGGTATTAGCGCTCATAGCCCCCCCTCCATGGCAAATGTAATCGTGCCGTTTTCTGGGGCAATGGGGGTGTTGTCAAGGCGGGCAATTTCTAAGCGTCCCAGCCGAATCACCCCAGCGTCCCGCTCCTGGTTATCCACCGCGCCCAAGCGCTGAAACCGCGTCACGGTGACAGACTGAACCCCAGCGACCTGCATCGCCGTCGCCACAATCCGGCTGAGGTAGATGGGCTGGCCGAAGGTGAACTCGTCGGGGTTGAAGAACCCTACGCTTCCCTCCAGGGTGCTGCGGCTAAAGCCATCCAGCAGGCGGCGCTTGACGGCGCTGCGAAAGTAGTCTGCCTCCACCTGCACCGCCAGGGCGATGTCGAGGGGTATAAATCGGGGGTCTTCGATCTCGATATCGTGGCCAGCGAGACGAAATTCATTCAGGTAGGCCGTCATCTCTTGCTTGAAGGCTGCATCTAGGGGACGCCCCTCCTCCCGGTCCACGGTAATAAAGATGGTGTGCCAGCTCCCGGTCCAGCGGCGGGTGGCGAGGGCACGCTGGACCCCAGGGAAATCGCTGGCGATCGCCCCATAGTCCTCAGCCGTGACGGCCCGCTTCTGCTTGCGAAACGCTTGGGGGGCATAGAGGCGCACCTGATCCATGGGCTCTGGCTCTGTACCGCCCACAGCAGGTAGGGGGTTGGTGACGCCTGCGATCGCCCCTATGAGAGATCCAAAGCAGGGGCGCTCCTCTGGGCCAAGGTTTTCCGGCTGTAGGTAGAGATTCACTAAGGTTCCCGCCCCCACATTCCCGGCTTGGCCATTGCCCCGGCGGTAGACCGCGTAGAGCATATCGCTGTCCTTGGGCCGCAGGCCCAGCTGCCCGTCGCCAAAGCGCAGGTAGGCCCGACCGTCTTCCTCCACCTCCACCACAAAATCCCGAGCGAAGCGATCGCTATTGAGCAAATCCACCTGGGGCTGCCAGCGGGCACCGGGGGCACCGGCATGGGGCACCTGGTTCTCCCATAGGGCGATGGCGGGTCGCACGTCCCTCAGCTGCCACGCCATGGCGTCAGCCGCTGAGGCGTTGGGGTCAAAGGGCACCCATTGCTCTTGGTTGGCGGGTACCCGGCCCTGTTGCGTCAGGGGGACTGCCTGGAGTTGGGGACGCAGCCGCTCCCAGCCCTGGGCCTCCTGCAGATTTTCCGGCGGCTGGCTGTGGCCTGCATCAGCTAGCACCACGTTGCCCCGCGCTACGCTGACGTCGGCAATGGGGTTGCCCTCGGAGTCTAAGGCTGAAATCACCAGATCAAACGGTAGGGCATCGGCGATCGCCCAGTGAATCGTGACAATGGGCTGGTCGTTGAGGGGGTCGGTGGTGGGCTGGACCTGGGTCAACCGCACGGCATGGCGCTGCTGGATATCGGCATCCTGGGCGTTCCCACTGACCGCAGCTTTGACCTCTTCGAAGATTAGGATCCGCTCTGGACAAAGCTGGGTTTTCAGCTGGCCCGTCGGGTCCCACAGCGTGGCCTGAGTCGTGCCCTTGGGCAGGCAGCATTGCTCATCGTCCCAGGTATAAAACAGCAGGGTATCCAGCGCGACGTATAGGGTCAAATTCTCCAGGGTCTCGAATACCTGAGCCCCGGCCCGTAGTCCTTCCATCACCTGCTCCTCACCCACAAGCCCATCGGGCAAAACGGTGCGGCTTAGCAGCGGCACCCCCGGTCGCTGGCTGGCCAGATCGGGGCCTAGCAGCGTCAAACCATCAACGGCTTGCTGCTCAGCATCGAGCCGTACCACCACCCAAGTCCGGGCATTGCAGCCCTCATGGACAAAGTAATCCAGCAGTCGGGCATGGCGACGCACGGAGACACGACGGCGTGCCGTGCCCAGGTAAGCTTCAGTGGCCACCGCATCTTGAAAATAGCTCAGGTAGTCCGCCGCATAGGCCATCAGCTCCACCAGCATCACCCCAATATCCGAGGGGTTGCGCTCTCGCCACTGGGGCGCGGTGATTGCCAACCGATCTAGCATCAGGCGACGGAAGCTGGCGTAGTCCTTTGCTAAGTAGTCGATGACGGGCGGAGCCTCAAGGTCCGCTGGCTCCGGTTCTGGCGGGGCGCAGTCGAACGCACTGACACCCTCGACCCAAAATGAGAATGCGACGCTGGCGAGCTGGGGGTCGAATCCCGGCGGTGGGAGCAGATTGATGTCAGACCGCACCAGCTGCAGGGTGTAGGTTGAATAGTCTCCCACCTGGGACACCCGCACCATCAACACGTTGGCGAAGGTGCTGACGGATTCAACGCTGACCCCCTGACGGCGCACGCCGCCGAGGATCTGGATATTGTCGGCGGTGAGCTGGGGCTGGTCGGCGGGGACGCGGCGAGCTTGCCCCGAATCGACTAGGGGGTGAATGAAAGACACCACCAGGGTCTGCCGGTCCGCTGACACCTCAAGGTAGTCAATCCCGTTGACTTTGGGGCGATCGCGGACAGCGGTCCGGCGTCGCTCGTTGCTGCAGCGGTACTGGGTCGTCATCTCCACCTCACATCAACACAATCCCTCATCACTAAGCGCTATAAATCGCGGGCAAAGGTATCTACTCGCCGGTCCTGGTTGCGCCGCAAAAGGTACTGCACCGTCACCTCCAATCGCGCGTCTATGGCCTCAACCACCACCGCCTCCACCTGAATCACCTCCCCCAACCACTGCTCCAAAGCGCTCTGAACCAGCAGCTGCGTCGCCGCCGCCATCTCGGGGCTGTTGGGGCCGAAGATCAGCTGCTGCAGTCCGCCGCCAAAATCCGGTCGATTCACCCGCTCCCCAATGCGAGTAAACAGCACCTGCTCGATCATCTGGCGAATATGGTCTTCGGTGGTGGCTTCGGCAGTGCGTCCCCGACCGTCAATGCGAAACGGGTAATAGATTTCCATGGTTAGGTGGCCCTCACGCGAGCATTGGCAAAGGCCACAATCAGCGGCGTTCCAGTGGGGACGCAGATGGCCTGACTGGTCTGCAGCAAAACGGGCATCCCCATGGCCTTGACC
>JBARYO010000507.1:0-5855 GCA_049647905.1 Elainellaceae cyanobacterium
GTTTGAATGGTATCTAATTCTAGAACGCTGGGCTCCCACCCATTATCCTCTACTCCTCTCAATCCCAAGCCCGGCAAGTGTTTTCACCATCCTACACGGCACTTTTGTCAGTCAACCAGCCCGTGCCCTCTTCCACACTTGGTCTGACTTGCTTTGCTACGCCGCTTAATGGATAAAGTCGAGCTGAGCAATTGATCAGCAGGATCGTACCGCAGTCACGGGCGATCGCCATAAAAGTAAACAGATAAATGAGCTTGTGGCCAAAACCAAATGTGTGGGCAGCCTCCCCTAGAGCATCGCTTACTTATGGCGATTCACCTAACCTATGGTTCCTCTTTCGACGACTGACCCATATGGTTTAGCGTCTTTTTGACCTGCCCTATAACAGACTGCGTTGTTTCTTTTAGGTGCTCAGAAAGCGCCTGTCCCTTTTCGGTAGCTGTGGTCAAATCATCTTTAGTTTTCGCCAAGTCTCCCTTGATACGCTCTTGGGCTGAGCTAATGCTTTTCTCCAATCCCTCTTGATACTTTTCGCTTTGGCGAACAGCTTCGGCTTGGGCAATAAGGCGCTTGCTGCCGATGCTTTCAACCGAATTCGAAGGAAGATGATACACTCCCCCCATCAGGCCGCTCCACCCCTCTGATTTGAACAAGTAGCTGACGACCGCACCTGTCTCTAAGTGAATGAAGTAGTCTACAACATGCCCAACTTTGCTGCCATCATCCGTCCAAATTTCACGACCTACAATTGGTGTAACGGATTCAGCTTTCTCTGTGTTTGCATCAATTCTCTGGCCTTCAACTAAAATGCTGCCTTCGCCAATTTTTTTGATACAGCCCCACGGAAGTAGATGCTGACGTCGGCCTAGGGACCCTTCTCTACTGATTAGACCTGCAACCGCATGAGTTTGTGGGTCCAACCAAATGCAATCGACTCGCCCTAAACCTTCTGTCGTGTCGTAATCAAGAATTAGTCGACCCGGCAAACTGCTTTGCCTGATTGAATTTTCTGGAATGTTCATGAGAGAGACTTTCCTCCAAACATGAGTCTTTAACTATGAGCCTATGCTAGGACCTTGAGGAACTTGTGAGGGGGGATAAAACTATCAACAAAAAGTAAATACTCACCCACCTTCACAAGTTCCTCAGGATGTCGATCTACAACCTAGGTAGAGGTAGTCCATGATCCTCCACAGCCTGTCTTGAGACCTGATCTTCATGACTCAAACACTCCAGCCATCATCAGCCTCCGCTACCGCATCGTCCGAGTTTGTCCGCTGGTTCGACAGTATTAGCATCGGCGATATCCCTGAGGTCGGCGGTAAGAACGCCTCCTTAGGAGAAATGATTCAGCAGCTCACCCCCCAGGGGATCCGCGTCCCCACAGGCTTTGCCACCACAGCTACCGCCTATCGCCACTTCATTCAGCAGGCGGGCCTCGAAGCCAAGCTGCAATCGCTATTCACGGGTCTCGATATTGAAAATATGGGCGAGCTGCGGCGCTGCGGGCGTCAGGCTCGCTCCCTCCTTCTAGAAGCACCCTTTCCAGAAGAACTACAGAATGCCATTGCCCAGGCCTACCAAAAGCTCTGTGCCCAGCGGCGCTGTAATCAGGGGGATAGCGGAGCCGCCGATGTGGCGGTGCGCTCTAGCGCCACGGCTGAAGACCTGCCCGATGCCAGCTTTGCCGGACAGCAGGAGACTTACCTCAACGTCCAAGGCGTCAAAGGGGTGCTAGAGGCCTGCCACAAGTGCTTCGCTTCGCTGTTCACCGACCGCGCTATTTCCTACCGCACCCTCAAGGGCTTCGACCACTTCAGCATTGCCCTATCGGTGGGGGTGCAGCAAATGGTGCGCTCTGACTTGGCCACGTCGGGCGTCACCTTCTCCATCGACACCGAGACGGGCTTCAAGAACGCAGTCCTAATCACTGCCGCCTATGGCCTCGGTGAGAACGTGGTGCAAGGGGCGGTCAACCCCGACGAATATCTGGTCTTTAAGCCAACGCTGCAGCAAGGGTATCGCCCCATCCTCAAAAAGCGTCTGGGCAGTAAAGAGATCAAGATGATCTACGACGAGGGTGGCAGCAAGCTCACCCGCAATGTGCCCGTGCCCAAGAGCGATCGCCAAAGATACGCCCTCAGCGACGAGGAAATCCTCACCTTAGCCCGCTGGGCCTGCACCATCGAAGACCACTATTCCAAAGTGCGGGGCACCTACACTCCCATGGATATCGAGTGGGCCAAAGATGGCCTCACTGGGGAGCTGTTTGTTGTGCAGGCCCGCCCGGAAACGGTGCAGTCCCAAAAGTCAGACGCGGTGCTGCGGCACTATTACCTCCAGGCAGACGTCAGTGCGCTGACGCCCTTGGTCACGGGGCAAGCCGTTGGGGAAATGATTGGCCAGGGCAGCGCTCGCGTTATCCAGTCCGCGCAAAACATCGCCAATTTCCAGGCCGGAGAAGTGCTGATCACCCCGCGCACCGACCCCGACTGGGAGCCCATTATGAAGCAGGCCAGCGCCATCGTCACAGATCAGGGCGGTCGCACCTGCCATGCCGCTATCATTGCCAGGGAACTGGGCATTCCGGCCATTGTGGGGTGCGGTAATGCCACCAAGGCTATCCACAATGGACAGCTGGTGACAGTCACCTGCGCCGCCGGAGAAGTGGGCCAGGTTTACAGCGGCCTGCTGCCGTTTGAGGTGGAGGAAACGACTATCGACAACCTGCCCCATACCCGCACTCAAGTCTTGATGAACGTGGGCAACCCAGAAGAGGCGCTGCGTCTGGCGGCTATTCCCTGTGATGGGGTCGGGCTAGCCCGCATGGAGTTCATCATAGCCAACCATATCCAGGTTCACCCGCTGGCGCTGCTGCACTTTGACCAGCTTGAGGACGATGCCGTCAAAGGGCGTATAGCCGCCCTAACCCGGCTCTATCCTCACAAACCAGACTACTTTGTCGAACAGCTCAGCCAGGGGCTAGGGGCGATCGCTGCCGCCTTTTACCCCAAACCGGTCATCATTCGGCTCTCGGACTTTAAGAGCAATGAATACGCCAACCTGCTGGGCGGCAGAGCCTTTGAACCTGTGGAGGAAAACCCGATGCTGGGCTGGCGCGGTGCATCCCGCTATACGGACCCCCGCTACCGCGACGCCTTCGCGCTAGAATGCCGAGCCCTGCAGCGCGTGCGGCAAGACATGGGCCTCGTCAACGTCATCCCCATGGTGCCCTTCTGCCGCACGCCAGAAGAGGGCCGCCAGGTGCTGGCAGAGATGGCGCGCCACGGACTAGTGCGCGGCGAAGAGGGCCTAGAAGTCTACGTCATGTGCGAGATTCCCAACAACGTGATTCTGGCGGAGGACTTTAGCCAAATCTTTGACGGGTTCTCCATTGGCTCCAACGATCTCACCCAGCTGACCCTGGGGCTGGACCGCGACTCGGCCTTGGTGGCCCACCTGTTTGACGAACGCAGCAGCGGAGTCAAAAGCATCATCGCTAGCGCCATCAAACGGGTGAAGGGATGCCAGCGGAAGATCGCCATCTGCGGCCAAGCCCCCAGCGACTACCCCGAGTTTGCTCAGTTTTTGGTGGAGCAGGGCATCGACTCCATCAGCCTTAACCCCGACTCGGTGATCAAAACCACTTTGGCCATAGCTGCCATTGAGCAAGACCTGACCAAATCTGCAGGAGGAATCCCCAATGTTAACTAAAATTCTAGCGGCCATTGATAACTCAGCCGCTAGCATGCGGGCCTTTGAAACCGCTCTAGAGCTGGCCCAAGCG
This sequence comes from Elainellaceae cyanobacterium, assembly GCA_049647905.1. GTDB lineage: Bacteria > Cyanobacteriota > Cyanobacteriia > CAKZMO01 > CAKZMO01 > JBCCAG01. The sequence continues at coordinate 3,788 of JBARYO010000507.1, forward strand.
CTCAAAGCGGAACCCATTCTGGTCCATGCGCTAGACGTGTTTGGCCCAGCGAGCCCCGAGCGTCCGGCGATCGCGGCAACGAGCTATTCTATTCCGCTTGATGAGCTGCTGCGGAAAAGCTACGAGCAGCGCTGGGGCGAATTTGTGAGTCACTACGACGCGCTGCTGAAGCAAAAGCAGGAAGAGGCTGAGGCGATGGGGGTTAGCGCCAGCTCCCTTCAGCCCTACGGTCGCCCAGGCCCCGCAATTTGTGAAGCCGCCAGGGTGAGCGACGCCGACTTGATTGTCGTCGGTAGCCGCGATCGCTCCGGCTTGCGAGAGCTTACGCTCACGAGCATCAGCAGCTACTTAATGCACCACGCCCCCTGCTCTGTGATGGTGGTCCATACTAATGACGTTCGCCACCACGCTCCGAAGGAAGATGCGGCAGATATTAGCGCTCCTACTCCCCGCGATCCAGCCTATTCCCCTTAGAGGATGTTTGAAAAGTCGCAAAAGTTCTGCATTACCCGACACGTTTCAAACATCCTCTTGGAACTATCAAAATACTGGAGGAAATCATAATGTTTCAAAAAATCATTGTCGCCCTCGATAGTAAAGAGTCTTGCACCCCGCTTTTTGAAAAAGCACTGGCGCTTGCCCAAGTGACGCAGTCAAAGCTGATGTTGCTGAGTGTGTTGACCCTAGATAATGCGGGCAGCATGTACCCGCCCCAGTTCTATGGGCTAACCTATTCGCCGGTAAATATTGACGACAGCGTTTGGAATATCTACAAGGAGCGCTATCAAGCGGACGAGACTGCTGGGCTAAATCTACTGCGCAAACTTAAGGCTCAGGCAACAGAAGCTAGGGTGTCAACTCACTCTGACCAAGTGGTCGGTAATCCAGGGCGGCAAATTTGCGATGCGGCCAAGACCTGGAATGCTGACCTAATTGTGGTGGGCAGTCACGGGCGCAAAGGGCTAGGCGAGCTATTGCTTGGCAGCGTCAGCAACTATGTGATGCACCACGCACCCTGCTCGGTACTCGTGGCCCACAAGTCAATAGCGCGTCAGCCGGATGCTCGCGCCACTGATCTAACTGCGGCTGAGTCATGACACCTACCGTGACAAGTGATGCTCACGCAGCCGACAACCGGCTACGGAAGCTAGAAGCCACATTAAAACGTTACCAGCATCAACCCGACGCCTTACTTGAAGTGCTACATACCGCCCAAGAGCTATTTGGTTATCTCGACAAGGATTGCCTCCTGCACGTCGCCCACAGCATGCGGCTGCCGCCTAGCCAAGTCTATGGGGTGGCAACCTTCTATCACTTTTTTTCGTTGGCTCCCAAGGGTGTCCACAGCTGCATCGTCTGTATGGGGACAGCCTGCTATGTCAAAGGGGCGGCTCAGCTCCTCAGCGGCCTAGAACAAGCCACTGGTATTCAGCCTGGTGAGACCACGCCAGATGGCCAACTTTCGCTGATGACGGCCCGCTGCCTCGGGGCCTGCGGTATCGCCCCGGCGGTGGTATTTGATGACCAGCTTGAAGGCCACCAAACCACCGCCACCGTGAGCGATCGCCTCCATCACTGTCTAGAAACTAATGGCTGAAAGCCCATGGACTTGAACGACCTCCGCCAGCTCGCAACCCTACCCACAACGCCCTATAAAATCCGCTGCTGCACTGTTGGCGGGTGCCTTGCCGCCAATGGCCTAGCTGTCAAAACCCAGCTTGATGCCGCTGTCGGTGATGCTGGTCTAACGGAACACGTCACAGTCTGCAGCGTGGGCTGTCTGGGGCTATGCAGTCAAGGACCGCTCGTACAGGTTGACCCGACGGGCGATCTCTACTGCCGTGTGGATCCTGAGCAAGCGCCTCAAATTCTAGCGGCTGTCTCCCCTAACGCTGTAGCCCCTAACGCTGTCTCCCCGGCGATCGCGTCACCACCTGCTGCCATGTCCCTATCCCCCAATCTTCCGTTCTTCACCCGCCAGCAGCGTATCGTGCTAGAAAACAGTGGACATATTGACCCAAAGCGCATTGAAGACTACGTCGCCGCCCAAGGCTACGCCGCTCTATAC
>JBARYO010000508.1:0-2735 GCA_049647905.1 Elainellaceae cyanobacterium
GCCCCTCACCGCCGAGTAAAACAGTCTCACCCGCCTCCCCTCACCACTCGGTAACGAGACAAAATCACTCACCGTCCTCGTTCCACGCCCCATCGACGAGACAAAATCACTCACCCGCGAGTCGTCATCACGCAACGGCGAGTATCAACGCCTCAAGCCCGAGACAAAATCATTCGACGGTGAGACTTTTTGTATCACAAAATACCTTCCCGGCTTCCGTACAGCCTCTCCCCACCCGATTCATCTCACCAATACGGTTGCGCTAGTCTCCCACTTCCGCTAAACTCCTCAGTCATGGATGCATCCCGCATTCAAACCCATGGACGCTCAGCGTTTGGCGCGTCCCCTGGCAGTGACGCAACACAACCAGGGAACTAACCTCGCACGTTGAACATAGCAACGCGGCAGGCTGCTTCAGATTTTAGCTTGTGGTAGCCGCCCCGTTCTCCCGAGCCGGGTGGCCTTATGGCTGGGCGTCTTTCCTACCAACCACAAGAGGACAATCACAACCATGACCTACGACGCATCACCCCGCACCGACAGCGGGGCCGCCGTCCTGCGCGCCATCGCCCAGAATAAGGACGAAAGGCCTCTCCCCCCAACGCCCGAATACCACACCCTGCAGCTCCTCGCCCTCGGCACCCCTTACGCCGTCAACAGCTGCCGCAACCGGCTCTATACCCTCGGCTACGCCCAGCTGATCGAATGGTCTCCCCTCCTCCCCATCACCACCTCTAGCGACGTGGTCCGCGCCGCCCGCCCCGACGAAGTGATGTGCATCCTCACCAAACGGATTCCCCTGCCGCCCAAGGTATAACGAAACAGATAGATTCCAGAGTGTCGCAAAGCTCTGGAATCTGTTCGTACCGCTACAGATCCTGATAAACCCTGTATCACCTGAGGTAAACTTTAGCCTAGACGATCCCTCTCCCAATTTCTGTTCTGCGCTATGAAATTTGTTACTGACCCGCCCATCTCCCAAAAAATAATCCTGATGCGGGAGCGGGTGCGCTGGCATCACGAGGAGGTCAAGGCGCGAGGCATCGATCAGACACGATTGCTTCTGAATAATGGCGCGCAAAACAATGGCACGCCAAGAGCCTCAGACGCCAGTTCAGAGTTTTCCTTCTTGGTGATTGGGGATACCGGGACAGGGAAGCATCGGGGTGATCATCCCCAGCGCCGCATCGCCGAGCAGATGATTGCCCAGAGCCCCGACTGCGACTTCATCTTGCACACTGGCGATGTGGTTTATCTGGTGGGCTCCAGCGAACAGTATCCCGACAACTTCATCAAGCCCTACCGAGAGCTGCTGGTCAATGGTGAGAATCCTAAGAAGATCGCCTATGACCGTATGACTTTCAAGAAGCCCCTGTTTCCAGTCCTGGGGAATCACGACTATTACGATCTTCCCTTGGCCCTCGGCATCACGGCCAAGGTGTTTAAGCCGGTTAGCTATCTGCTGCGGCGTCAGCTCGACTTAGATGTGGGCCTGCATGGTTCCCGCGTGGGGGATGCCTACAGCCGCGCCTTTTTGGACTACCTCAAGCCGTTAGACAAGCGACAACTTGCGCGCCATTTGGACCAGCACTACACCGCTCAAACTGATACCGGGCGCTGTCTCAACTATGAACCTGGCGAATTCACCCGCTTGCCCAACCGCTACTACTGGTTTCGCCACCAGGGCATTGAATTCTACGCCCTCGACTCCAATACCATCAACGCGCCGGCCTATGTGCCCGACAGCGGCAGTGGGGAGGATTACCGCGATCGCCTTCAGCGGAAGACGGAACAATGGCGACAGGAGCAGGAGAGGATTCTCCATGAGGCCGCTCTCCTAAATGAGAACGACCCTGACGATGCCGACGATATTGACGAACTGCATGGCAAGTATGAGCAGATCGAGGAAGAGATTCGCGACGCGGAGAAGCAGCTCTCCCAGACTCCACAGTCAGTAGATGTGGATACTGAGCAGCTGGACTGGCTGCAGCAGCGGCTAACCGAATCCTGGCTCACCCACGGCATCAATGGCGATGTGCGCGGACGGGTCGTATTCTTCCATCACCCGCCCTACATCACAGAGGCCACCAAGTGGAACCAAGGGCAAACCTTAGCGGTGCGCGATCGCCTGCGTCAGGTGTTTAGCCAGGTGAAGCAGGCAATTGGGGAGGCGCTGGGCGATCGCCCCATCGTCGATGTGGTCTTTAACGGTCATGCCCACTGCTTTGACTATCTCCGTACCGAAGACACAGGCCACGGCGACGCCGGGATTAACTGGGTAGTGTGCGGTGGCAGCGGCTATAGCCTACGGCGGCAGCGGATTGAGGGGGATATTCTGTTTGAAGAGATTGATGGGATTGATCGACCTGTCGCGCGATCGCAACTGTTTCTCGGGCGGAACGGCCACGGCAGCAAAAAGCGTCGCCCCTATTCATTTGCCCGCGTTGACGTCAGCGCTGACGCCCCTGCCCGCTTCACCGTGCGGCCTCATATTGTCGAGATGGAGACGCGGCAGTGGCGCGACTATACTCTTGACCCCATTCAGCTGCCGTCTACTCGTCTTTGACCTTTTCTTCAACCTTCTCCTTAAGCTCAGGCGTAATAGCCGACAGCAGCTCTCGAATTGTGTCGGAAAGGCTTTGCTTTTGGATATCGACTCGGTAGCGAATGGGAGAGAGGAATCCCTGAATGCCCTTCTCCCGGCAAGCCATGTGCAGCTTGCTGAGGGCCACATG
>JBARYO010000509.1:0-5964 GCA_049647905.1 Elainellaceae cyanobacterium
GTTCTGCCTTGCCTCGGCGAGCTATGCCCTGGCGATGGCTACTTGCGGCATCGGCGCTCTGCGCCACCATGGGAGCTGCTGCCGTTGGTGCGTTTTTGTGGCTGTTGTCAGTCCCCACCGCGACAGATTGTCAGCGACTGTCGTCTCTATCCCCTGATATTGACCGTCTGCATTGCTCCCAGGCTGCTGCTGCATCAGGGGATGTTGAGGACTTGCTGGCTGGCCTCGATCTGATGGCGGGCTGGCCTGAAACCCATCCCCTCCATGGTGAAGCCCAGCGCTGGATGGGGGATTGGTCTAGCGACATTCTCAATATTGCGCACCAGGCAGTGCGCGAGGGCGATCTTGCGCGAGGGCGTCAGCTATCGCAGCGGATTCCCGTTAGCAGCCCTAGTTACGACGAGGCTGTGGCGGTGATCGCCGGTTGGGATGCAGCCTGGGCTTGGGGAGACGGGTTACTTGCCCAAGCTGATGCAGCACTACAGTCGAGTAACTGGGGAGAAGTATCCTATGTCATTCAGGCGCTACGACAGTCAGAGTACCGCTATTGGCGTGTCGATCAACCCAAGGCTCTCACGGCCCGCATGGCCCAGGAAAAAGCAGCGCAGCGTCACCGCGTTCAGGCGCTTCAGCTGGCTGAGGCTGGCACGGTAGAGGGATGGCGGAAAGCGATCGCGGCAGCGCAACAGATCGATTCCCAAACGTTTGTCTGGTCTCAACTCCAGCCTAGCCTCAACCAATGGGGTGAGCGCCTGCTGGAGCAAGGGCGGCAACATTGGTATGCCATGAGGCTCGATGAGGCAATCGCTATCAGTGCCACCGTTGCCGATATTCCTACCTTGGCCGTTGATGCCTATGATCTAGCCATTCTCAGCCGGGCTCGCCGACGAGCAACGGCTACGGTGACGAACTGGGAGCCCACCGTTTCTCACCTTTGGGATCTCAACCGTGCCATTGCTACCACCAAAGCTATTACCCCAGACAGTCGATTCTATCCCCAAGCCGCCGCCAGTATTGCCAGTTGGGAGATGCAGCTTCAGGACTTAGGCCAACTCTATCAGGCGCAGCTAGCAGCAGATGGAGGCCAGATTCCAGCGTTTCAGATGGCGATCGCCCGAGCGTCAGCCGTGGAGGGAGGTCACCTACGTCGCCTACAAGCTCAAACGTTGACAGCTCACTGGCAGCGTGAGGTGGAGCGTATTGAAGATACTCCCCGGCTGCAAGAGGCTCGTCAAATCGCCGCTTCAGGAGCGGTTGATGCGCTTCAGTCCGCCATCGCTCGGGCGAGTCAAATTCAGCCGAATCGAGCGCTCCATGCTGAGGCTCAGCAGGCAGTTGCGCGCTGGACAGGTCAGATTCAAACGATTCAGGACCGGCCTATTTTGGATCAAGCCAGACGCTATGCCTCTCAAGGTCAGCTGAGCCAGGCGATCGCAAGAGCAGGTGCGGTTGGTTCTGGGCGAGCTTTGACCAGTGAGGCGAGAGGGCTACAGCAGCGCTGGCGAGCTCAGCTTGATGCGGCGGCGCGGCCCGAGACGTCTGCCAGGCCGACTACGCCCGCTAATGATGCCGATTCGCGCCGCCAACCTCAGCTCGGTAACGCGGCATCAGAACAACTGCCCCGCCCAGAGGCCCGAAGCCGCAGGTCATCCACACAGAACATTCAAATTCCGGCACTTGTTCCAGCCCCCTCCCCTGCCAATTCGGCTGACGAACCGCTATTTAACCAGCAAGCGCCGTCTTCGGCTTATCCCGTCAACGCTCCACCGCCCGTTCCTGCGTCAGCAGCGCCTTTCTCTGAGATTTTTGGGGAAGATCTTGGCCAAGGCGCTGCGGGTCAAGGCTCTGTCCCGCAGCAGGACAATGCCGCTCCATCAACCATCAGTTCACCCAACCCTATGCCGCCATCGGAATCGCCGACAAACTCTGCGCCATCTACGGGTATTGTTCCTGGGGCCGGTGCTGTGCCGCTGTCACCCCGTCCGTCTGTGAATGAAAGCCAGTCGGCATCCCCCGAGCCGCTGTCGCGCTCTGGTCTGCTTCTGGAGCCTGTATCGCAGCAGCCAACAGGACGACCGCAAACACAACAGCAGTCATCACTGTGGAATCGTCCCGACGCCGCCATCGCAGTCGCAGTCGCTGCCGCTCATCCCAATGCCCCCGAAACCATAGCTCTGCCTCCGGAGGTTGTTCTATCTCCAGCTGAGTCATACTTTGAGGATGCTACGGCGTTTCCGCTGCTCTATGCTGGTCCGCTCTTTGCCCTGTAGGTAAGCTATGGAATCGTCGACACCTCTGGGCGATCGCCAATATGCCCCGGCCACAGAACGCAATCGCGATCCAATCTTGGCGGTCCTGAAGCGGGTGCTGCCTCCATCTGGAACCGTACTGGAAATATCCAGCGGAACGGGCCAGCATGCAGCATACTTCGCACCTCGCCTCTCCCCTCGACATTGGCTGCCGTCCGATTATAGCACTGAGGCGCTCAGCAGCATTGAGGCCTGGCGGCATCATCAGCCTGCTGATACGCTATACCCGCCGATTCGCCTGGATGCCCAGGCTCCGACTTGGCCTGTAGAAGGATCAGGCGCACCACAATCCAGTCCTATTACAGCCATTGTCAATATCAACATGCTGCATATTTCCCCTTGGACTGCGGGCTTGGGGCTGTTGGCGGGGGCGGGCCGCATTCTGCCCCTAGAAGGTGTTCTTTACCTCTACGGACCATTTCGGGTTGACGACACCCTTGTCCCCAGTAACGCCGCTTTTGATCTGACGCTGCGACAGCGAAATCCCACATGGGGTGTGCGAGATCTAGAGGCGGTTGTAGCAGCAGCAGAGGCCCAAGGATTTGTTTTCACTGAACGGGTATCAATGCCCGCAAACAACCTGTCGCTGGTATTTCGGAAACGTGAGCTGCTGACGCGGTGCGGTTGATGTCCGGGGGCCAATGGTTGGCCATGGCGCTTTTGGCCAAAATGGAGTCGACAAGCCTGCGCTGTGCCGGAGCGATCTGGTGCTTCCAGGCCATGGCAATACTGGCAGATGCCGCAGCACTACTGGTAATCCGCGATTCTATAGCGCTGGTCCAGGGCAATCCGCAGGTGCTGTAAACCTGCCTCATCTGGTCTGCGGGACTGCGCACCAGATCTTCGTAGATGATGAGGTGGTAGTTGGATTGACCCTGTCCCGCTCGATAGACGACCTCATTGGCGTAGCACCAGTACCATAGCTCAGACTCATCAATGCACATGGCATCAATGTCACCCATTCGGCGCGCCCAATGGGGGCTAGCAGCGGCGATTTTCTTAAGGCGATCGCTGTTGGCCTGCCGGATTTGGTCGGTTGCTTGGGCCGTGACGTAACGATTGCGCCAAGAGTTCAGAAACCCGCCGGGGTGACGCATAATGTGGATTACTCTGCTTCGGGGGCGATGGTTCAACACCCACGCAGCCCAGCCAGGCGCTTGATTGAGTTTGAAGATGGGGTAAGCCTGTTCCAGCTGCTGGCGATCTATCATCCAGTCTGGTGCGGTCCATTGCTCGCCAGCAAGGCTAGGACTGACGATGGAAGCAATCTGACGCCGACGCTGCCCCCGTAGGAGGTATGCGCCCCCAAGCCGACTCACTTGCGATCGCAGATGGGCCTTAGGATTGGCAGCAATACGGTCCCGGTAGCCCATCTGCATGGCTGCTGTAGCGATCGCCTGCTCCCAATTCTTGGAAAATGTCTCGCTGTAGGGCTGCTGGATTGTAGGGGAAGATAGCGTGCTGAACGGCGAACCCACGAGTTCGTCTGGTTCATTGCGGCAGTGCGTACGATGGCTCAAGTCGAGCAGATCTAGCAGCCAATTGGTGCCAGAACGACCTTGGCCGATAACGAGAGCACAGTTCATATGAGTCATAAGGTTGGGGAGATTAGGTCAGCACTAAGCCAGCGGCATGGTGACGCACCAGACTGGCGGAGAAGGTCTTGGTTCCGAAAGGGTGAATCTTGGTTTCCCTGCTGCTGCCGTCGCAGAGTACAAGTAGTCCCAACACTTATGCCTTTCTTTGTTCTAATGCACCCATAACTCGACTCATGATAACCGGCACAACGCTATATGACTAAGCCTAGACAAATCGCGTAATTCTACTGAGGCCAGTGGTTCAAAAACGCCACAGGGCCTGCAGATTTTGGTGCCAGAAGTCGAACTACTCCTTAATACTACTGAAGTCTTCTGAATCAGGGCGTGATCTGGCCACGCAATCTTGCATGAGATACATCACAGTTTTGATAGAGAAGATGACGTGTCAGAACATTGCGTTGTTCCCCGATCGCAAATTTCGTGGATTTTACGTAGCACTCAAGTCCCCGCGCCTGTCAATCCTAAATTCAGGATGCTAACGCGTAGGACCGATGCAGAAGCAAGTGACTCACGTCCTGGTGATCGATGACAATGATTCGGATATCGAGGTCGTACGCCGCTATTTAAGGCGATCGCCACAACTAACGTTTCAGACTTACTCAGCGCACTCGCTCGAGGACGGCATCGTCCAAGCGGGTCAGCACAATGTCGATGCTATCTTGCTCGACCTCAACCTTACTGATAGTGAGGGCATCGACACGCTACGGACGCTGCTCGAGGTCGATACAGCCACCGCAATTATTGTCTTGACGGGGCACGACGAAGAAGATACCGCGCTAGAGGCGATTCACGTCGGAGCCCAAGACTATCTCGTTAAAGACAAGTTCACTGCGCAGTTCCTGATTCGAACGATTCGACATGCCATTGAGCGGGCCAGCAGCATCCAGCTGCTAAAGGTTAGGGAGCAAGAGCTTCTCACGGTCACAGCCCAGCTTCAGCAAGAGATCGAGCGCCGAAGCATAACGGAAAAGACCTTGGAAGACGTTGTCCTTAACAAAACCCAAGCACTTGATGTTCAAATGGCTTGGCGGAAGCGGGCGGAGGAAGAGCTTGAGCATACAGAGAAGGATCTGCAGTATCAAATGGCCGATCTGGAAATTATATTTAGGGCGCTGCCTGATGCCATTGTGTTTGCAGACAACAGCCGCCGCATTCGTAAGGTGAGCGCCGCCATTACGACCCTGTTTGGCTATACCCCGGACGAACTGCTGGACAAGCCAACCGCGATGCTTTATGCGAACAGCCAACAGGCCAAGGCTCAAGGCGAAGCCCGCTTTAGTCTATCGGCTCGGGAGACCTTTGAGCCCTATGACATGGTTTATCGTCGGCAAGATGGAACCATCTTTACTGGGGAAACCATTGGCACTGTGGTCAGAGATGGTAGCGGCGAACCGCTAGGCTTTATCGGCATCATTCGCGATGTCACCCAACAGCGTCAGCTACGCCAAGAGCGAGACAAGGCCCAGACAGAATTAGCCCGCCGGGAGATACAGCTGCAGCAGTTCATCAAGCATATGCCCGCAACCGTGGCAATGTTCGACACTCAGATGCAGTATTTGTTTTACAGCGATCGCTGGCTGACTGATTACGGTATTGAGGCCACAGACATTACTGGGCATAGTCACTATGATGTCTTTCCTGAAATTCCTTCGACCTGGAAAGAGGATCATCAAAACTGCCTGAGCGGTGACGTTCTGCAGAATAATGAAGATATCTTCGTGCGTCAAGACGGCAAAACTGACTGGCTGAAGTGGGAGCTACGCCCTTGGTATGAACCTTCAGGAGAAGTGGGCGGCATATTAATGCTGACGGAGGTGATCACGGCTCAGAAAACGGCCCAAATCAAGCTGCAGACTTGCCTACAGGACAGTGAGACCCGCTTTAGAACCTTCATGGACCACAGCTTTGCCGTGACATTTATGAAAGATGCGGCTGGGCGCTACCTCTATACCAACTGGAAGTTTGAGCAAGTGTCGGGCCTCAGCCAGGCTAGTATTTTGGGAAAAACAGATTCAGACTGGCTTCCCTCTAAGGTTGCCCAACGCCTGTGCCAGCAT
>JBARYO010000510.1:0-1927 GCA_049647905.1 Elainellaceae cyanobacterium
AAGAACCGCAGCGTCTGCATATAGAGGCGAAAAACGCTATCGTCTAGTTCGTCTACTCGCTCAGCGTCAAATAGAGCATAGACGACGCGTCCCGGCTGGTCCAAGTAATTTTGGACCGCCATCAACGGCCCTGGCAGCTCTAAATCAACAGATTGGGACGAGACAAAGCGTGACATTGCTAATGGTAACGATTCTTTAATACACTAACCTTGTTCTAAGAGTATACGTCCAGGGGTGTTTGCCGTAAATTTAATGCTCACCCTGCGCTTTCACGCTCAGCGTGCCCATCCATTATGCCCCTCACCCTTGCTCATCTCGGTCCCAAAGGCACTTATGCGGAGATGGCGGCATCCGTTTGCGCTGAGTGGTGGTACCAGCGAGGGCTGGGTAATCTTTCACTGCAGCCCTATCCCAGCATTTTTCAAACCTTAGCAGCGGTAGCCTCCGACCAGGTTACATTAGCTATCGTTCCGGTCGAAAATTCGACGGAGGGGAGCGTCACGGTGACCCTAGATACGCTCTGGCAGCTAGGGTCGCTTCACATTCGCCAGGCTTGGGTCTTACCGATCTCCCATGCGCTGCTGTCCCATGCTGCAGCGGAAGACATTACTGTCATCTACTCCCACCCTCAGGCGCTAGCTCAATGTCAGCGGTGGATAGAGGCGCAGTTCCCTCAAACGTCTTTGGTGCCAACGCGTTCTACCACAGAGGCGGTTCAACTGCTTGATGAGCAGCAGACGGCAGGGGCAATAGCCTCTCGCCGTGCGGCAGAACTTTACCAGCTCCCAATTCTGGCAGAGCGCATCAACGATTACCCCGACAACTGTACGCGATTTTGGGTGGTCAGTCGCCCCGGCACCGTCTATCCGCAGCTGCGCTCCTGCAACCACACCTCGCTGGCCTTTAGTTTGCCGGCTAACAGTCCCGGCGCGCTGATCCAACCGCTTAAAATCTTCGCGGATAGGGGAATCAACCTCAGTCGCATCGAATCTCGCCCTACAAAGCGATCGCTGGGAGAGTATCTCTTTTTCCTGGATATCGAAGCAGATGCCTCTGATAGCACGGTTAAAGACGCGCTCAATGCGCTGCCCGATGTTACGGAGACGCTAAAGCTGTTTGGTAGCTATTCAATCTGGTCTGCCGATGGATAGGAGTAATCAGCGGACGTGGTTATGGCAGCGCATCTTTTAGGGCTGTACGTGCTGCAAGATGGCTGCGAGTCGTCGTCAAAATTTCGGCTTCACGCTCAAGTCGCTCTACGGTATCTTGCATCTCGAGAAGCATTTGCTGCTCAGGAGCAACGCCATAAAGCGTATGGGCGACCCAATACGAGAGATCTAGAGGCGATTCTGGAATGTCATCTGGCAAATTAATCGCCTGACCCGTCAGTTTCCCAGACAGATGCACTACGTCTTGAAGCAGCTGGCTTACTTCTGTGGATAAACCGCTCAGATCGCGGTCAGTAGGGGTATCTTCGATCCACTCCACTAAGCCAACGTAGTAGGGCTTTTCTCGCACATACTCCAAAACGCGAAATCGCTGCTTACCTAAAGTAACAATTTTCATCCGATCATCCGGCAGGCGCTCACAATGCACCAGCTCTGCGCAGCACCCGACAGAGGCAATGCCGCCACTACTGGGGTCAAACATCGTCACCCCAAAGCGCCGATCGCTCTGCAGGATTGTGTTCATCATGATGCGGTAGCGAAACTCAAAGATGTGTAGCGGCAGTGGTCGACCCGGAAAAAGTACGACCTCAGGTAATGGGAAGAGAGGGAGCTCACGCACAGCAACGGATGAAGATGTCATTACACGGGACGCCACAACCAAATGGCGGTATAAATTATCACATGCCCACAGACGACGTGGCCGTCGCGATCACGGATAGAACTGCGATTTGCGGGTAGCTTGTACTAGTGTATCGTAT
>JBARYO010000511.1:0-2600 GCA_049647905.1 Elainellaceae cyanobacterium
ACGCCACCTGCTTCGACTCAATCACCGTTACCCAAAAAGGTGGAGAAAACGCTAGCAAATCAATTCGCCCCCGAACCACCAATCCCTCATCCTCAGAGGCGATCGCCACCTCTTTTTCAGCCGCTAGGTAGAAAGGCGGTTGGTAAAAGGTGGCTAATCTCAGCAGCGGCGACAGCACCACCATCTTCACCATCGGCTCCAGCATTGAATACTGCGATAGGTGGCGATACTCTGCCTTCACCTCAGCGATCGCCTGCTGCTCTGCCCCCGTCAGCTCGGGCAAGTTCGTTTGCCACTCGGAGAAAAACTGCTCATCGTCGCTGCGCGTGAGGCCAAAGCTATCTTGCAAATCGGGCAGCGTTATCTGACTAGCGGGAATTGCCTGGACCATCACTCAATCCTCTATCGCTGGCATATCTATCATATCTACCCTGCCCTACCAGAAAGGCGAATAGCCTATCTCCCCAACCGATCGCCGTACGGGCGGGTTTCGTTGATACGCTTTGGGTACACCGGGAGGATTTTGCTAAACCCGCCCCGACGCCTCCACATTTCGCCTCATCCCGACGCCTATCCCCCCAACCGATCGCCAAAATACCGCCGATACAAATCGCACCGGGGCACCACCTCATTACCCCGCAAATGCACCACCCCCATACTGTGGAGCTGAAACGCCTGCACTGGCTCTAGCCGCACCGACCCCGCACCCCCCATCACCCGCCTAATCGCCCCCACCATCTCCGATCGCTGCTGCAAATTCCACAGGTGCCGCCGCAGATGGTCGCCGTAAGGTCCCTCCTCCGTTGGGGCGATCGCCAGCAGCTCATCCAGCGTCGTTTCCCCGCGGGCGATCGCATACAGCGCCACCCGCACCAGATAGGGGTGCCCCCCCAACATCGCCATCCGCTGCGCAGTATCTCCCTCACCCCAATCCAAACCGTGCCGCTGGGCCAAATCCTGCACCTGTGCCCCGTCAAACTCCAGCAGCTCAATCGGCAGCCCCACATTAAAGGGCGACTGGTTGATATTCATCGGAATGTACACCTCCGTGGAATGCACCACCACCAGCCGCAGCTTTTTCCACAGGTCGTTCACCTTCGCCGACTCGTGCCAAGCCCGCAGCAGCCCCATAAAATCCGCCGCAATATTGCGGTGCTCAAACACCATATCCACCTCGTCTAGCCCCAGCACCAGCGGCGAGGGAAGGTTGGGCAGCAGGTATTCCTCAAAGTAGGCGGTGCAATTATCCTTCGCGCCGAAAATCTCTGCATCCCAATAGTCCTTGAGCCTGTTGGGCAGCTTCAGCCGCCGCCCAACGCTGGCGCAAAACCAGCGCAGGAACTTATCCAAATCCGAGAAGATGGCCGCATCGGCCAGCTGAAAGCTAAGGGGCACGGTGAGGCAGGGGCTAGCGTCCTGCTCCGCATAGCGCAAAATCCGCGACATTAAGGACGTCTTCCCCATCTGGCGCGGGGCCTTGATGCGAATCAGGGCTCCCGGCTTGAGTATCGTTTCATAGCAGTTGGCTTCCAGCGGCGGACGCTCCATATAATATTGCGAGGCCAGATCCACCTGTCCCCCCGGCAATTCCGGTGGCGCAATGGGGACCGGCGGCCTGTTGGGCTGGTCTATGAGGGGGGCGGGGGCAGGCTGTCCCATAGAAGCCATCACAGAGTCTTGCGGTTCAGATACCTCACCGCCCGCCAAAATCGCCAAAACCTCTTCCAGGATTCGGGGCGTATCGGCGGGCGATCGCCACTCTCTCTGCTGAATCCGGCTCAGATAGCCCCGCAAGTCATAGTTCAGCGGCGAACTCAGCGGAAAGTCTACCCGGATGGGCAAAATCCCCGGCTTGCTCGACTCGCGGGTATCCCGCAGCTCCCTAGCCCGCCGCACCTCTTCGGTGACCATCTCGCTCGTCGCCGACTGGGGCGACAGCAGCAGCAAAAAGTAGTCGCAGCGCTCTAGCTCGTCATCAATGCGGCTCGACCAGGTATCCCCCAGTCGAATGCTCGCCGCCGCCATAAATACCTCGTGCCCCGCTGCCCGTAGCGCCTGGTAAAACTCCTCGGCTAAGTCACTATCCGGCGGCTGGCTGCGGTAGCTGATGAATACGCGGGCTGTTTTCGCGGCAGAGGCTTCAGAAACGTTAGCCGATTTATCGGGGTAACGGGCGATCGCGATCGCCTGTCCCATCCCGGTATGAATCACTTCCTGTCCACTGGCACGTAGCGATCGCGCCACATGGCTAAACAGGTCATTGCTGGTAACAGTGCCCTCCACAGCACGCTCCGCCGATAGTCCCTCCAGCACTGCTGCCGTGAACGCGCCATGGTCACCCACTTCCCATGCCTGCTCAAACCTCCGACAGGCCGCAATCAGGCAAGAATTCGGCTTCCGGCTAAGCATCGCCTGGGTCGGCTGCAAAAGCCCCTGCTCCACCAGCGATCCCGCGTGGCAGCAGTCCAGCAGCACCAGGAGCTTTTTGGCCTCGATGGCGCGCAGCGCCTCGGTCAATTCTGTGGCAGAAATAGCAGTGTTGGCGAGATCGGTCTTGTCGAAACCGTATGGCACCAGGTAATAACCGGGCAGCTCCATGC
>JBARYO010000512.1:0-3181 GCA_049647905.1 Elainellaceae cyanobacterium
CCACTAGACTTGTCGTATAGAAACCTGGGGGATAGATAGGGACGCATGCGCATTTTATTTGTCGCAGCTGAAGCCGCGCCGCTGGCAAAAATCGGCGGCATGGGTGACGTCGTGGGCTCACTGCCAAAAGTGCTCCGCGCCATGGGTCATGATGTTCGGATCTTCATGCCATATTATGGCTTCCTGCCCGACAAAGTCGATATCCCCAAAGAGCCGGTGTGGACTGGGGAAGCGATGTTTGAATCCTTCTCGGTTTACGAAACCATTCTGCCCGGCTCCGACGTCCCGGTCTATCTATTTGGTCACCCTGCCTTTCTCCCCCGCCGCGTCTATTCTGGCGATAACGAAGACTGGCGATTTACTCTTTTTTCCAACGGCGCAGCCGAGTTTGCCTGGAACTACTGGAAGCCTCAGATCATGCACTGCCACGACTGGCATACGGGCATGATTCCGGTGTGGATGCACCAGACGCCGGATATCTCTACGGTCTTTACGATTCACAACCTGGCATACCAAGGCCCCTGGCGCTGGAAGCTGGAGAAAATGACTTGGTGCCCCTGGTACATGCAGGGGCACAACACCATGGCCGCTGCAGTACAGTTCGCCGATGTGGTCAATACGGTATCGCCGACCTACGCTCAGCAAATCCAGACCGCGACCTACGGCGAAACCCTGGAAGGATTGCTCTCTTTCATCAGCGAAAAGCTGGTGGGCATTGTCAACGGCATTGATGTGACCTCGTTTGACCCTGAGACAGACAAGCAAATTGCCGCCAACTTCAATGCAGAGAGTTTGGACAAGCGCCGGAAAAACAAAATCGCCATCCAGGAAGAGGTGGGCTTGGAGGTAAACTCTGAGGCATTCTTGGTGGGCATGGTGTCGCGCCTGGTGGAGCAAAAGGGGCTAGATCTGATTCTGCAGATGATCGAGCGGTTTTTAGCCTACTCCAGCGCCCAGTTTGTTGTCCTGGGAACGGGCGATCGCTACTACGAAACCCAGCTCTGGCAGATTGCCTCCCGCTATCCAGGCCGCATGTCGGCCTATTTGCTCTACAACGATGGTCTCTCTCGCCGTATCTACGCCGGGTCAGACGCATTCCTCATGCCTTCACGGTTTGAACCCTGCGGCATCAGCCAAATGATCGCCCTGCGCTACGGCTGCGTTCCTATCGTGCGCCGCACAGGAGGATTGGTAGATACGGTTCAACACTACGATCCTGCGGCGAAAGCGGGCACTGGCTATAGCTTTGACCGCTATGAGCCTTTGGACTTGTATACCTGCATGGTGCGCGCTTGGGAAGGCTATCGCCACCGCGACGATTGGCGATCGCTGCAGCAGCGGGGCATGGCGGTGAACTTTAGCTGGGATAAGTCAGCGCAGCAGTATATCCAGGCCTATCAGAAAGCTCTAGGGGCCCCAGAGGATGCTCCGACCTAGTGTTGTGCGTCTCGTTGCGTTAAGACGCTAGTAGGGATAGTGGTGGGGAGTCTAAACCTCGCTGGTATCTAGTCCTGGCAGCCCGTCGAGGCTAACGGCATTTTTGCTGCGTTGGTACTGTTTCACCCCATCTTTCCCCTTCGCCTTGCTCCACTGAATCAAGGTATCGCGATCGCCCACATAGTCATATTGGGGCACGCTGTAGCCACAGGAATCCGCGACGCGCGTAATGTCAGCCCGAATGATAGCCCGCGCCCCAGGGTAATCGGGAAACTGGGGTCGGAGGCGATGGAAGTCGTCGTCATCGGGTGTTGTCACCTGGCCGACGCCATGTAGACGGAGAATTTGGGGTGGTCCAGTGAAGGCACAGAATAGAAAGACAATGCGTCCATTCTCCCGCAGATGGGCAATGGTTTCCACGCCGCTGCCGGTCAAGTCGAGATAGGCCACCTCGCGATCGCCCAGAACACGAAAGGTATCCATACCCTTGGGTGAGCAGTTGAGCAGGCCCTCTGCAGCCAGCGGCGCAGTAGATACGAAAAACATCTGCTGTAGCTCAATCCAAGCCGTCAAGGCTGGCGTGATCTGGTCGTATTGTTTGCCCATAGTCTGTACTGCAGCGGCGTAGTGTTTGCTGATTTGTGGTGCGTCCACAATCATCATAGACTTACCGCTGCAGTGCAGATCTGAAGCACAACTAGCTTTGTCAAACGAGTTTTAGGGAGTGGGACGGTGAAGTCGCGGGATTAGTCCTGTATCGGCATAGCCTGGTGGCAAGAGCCACAGCGCCAGTAAACCTGGCCCGAATGGACATGGCGTAACAATGTGTCAGAGCAACATAGGCAGGTATGATGACTACGCCCTAGAGCAGATAGAGCGGCCCCCCCAGGTTGAAATGGGGCAAACGGCGTAATGCAATGATGCGTCGACAGCGGGGAGCTTGAGAGTAGTGTTTTCATGTTAAATTCCAGGAAAAAGGGAGATGTAGTATTAGCGATCGCCGAGCAATAACCTGTTGATCTATAGGCTCGGGTTGACGTTTAGCTATGGTTACTAATGCGCTAGTTGGAGACTTAGCTTAGTTTATTAACAGTATCTAAAGTGATGAAAAACCTCCTCTATAAAAAGCATGAGAAAGGAGGCGTATTGTCGATAGACTTAGGTGGACTGGCGAGCTAGAAGCTCAATCCTATTTATATTATAGTGAAGAACCTAAACTAAGCTATCAATTCCAGATATTTTGTTAACTTGGGTCAAGTAATGTTAACTCTCAGCCAGACAGATGCTGATGCTAACTTAGTAAAAAAGCGATTAGCGATCCCCATACTTTGGAGTCTGCATTACCGGCTTTGAAAGGGTTGCAGAGTTTTAAATTGTTCCGCGAAGGCCAGTATCATGTCTTCCCTAAATTAAGATTTATTTTCCTAGAGCTGCGAGCATAACATAGCTATTTCCACCTAAACGCAGATGCTTTAGCAGCAACCTTGCGTCGCTTCATTGGCAAAAAAGGTTCCTCACCCTACTTTATTGACCTAATTCTTTACAATGAGCAATGCTGTGGAACGGCTTGTCCTCGGCTTTATCACCTATCAAAAGTCAGATCTTAATAAATAAAAGTGACTGAATTCTTCCTCTGATAGAACCGAGGCTGATGATCTAATATCTACAGCATCTGCGCTTTCTGTACCCCGTTATGATAACTAATATTTTGTGACTAAAGCCTTAGTCTTCAGATGCTCTATAG
>JBARYO010000513.1:0-5433 GCA_049647905.1 Elainellaceae cyanobacterium
AGGGCTCTTCATGCAAGTTTCGCCCGACGCCGTGGCCGGTAAACTCTTCAACAATAGTGAAGCCCTCTTGCTGCACATAGTCCTGAATCGCCCCGGCAATATCTAGTAAATGTGCCCCAGCTTTAACCTGTTCAATCCCTCTGTACAAGGTTGCTTATGCGGCTTGAATAAGCTTATCGGCGTCAGGCGTTGTGGTACCGACTCCAATCGTGATGCAGGAATCTCCATGGAAGCCATCGTAGTAGGCTCCAGTATCTACCTTGAGTACATCCCCAGCGTGGATGATTTTCTTTGCCCTGGGAATACCATGGACGACTTCATCATTGATGCAGGCGCAAATTGACCCTGGAAACCCATAGTATCCCTTGAAACTGGGGGTTGCCCCCAGCTCGCGAATGCGGCTTTCGGCGTAGGTATCAAGGTCGGCGGTGGTCATGCCGGGCTCAACACGCTCAGCAATCTCTTTAAGCACCGTTGCCACAATACGGGCCGCTTGGCGCATCGTTGCGATTTCTGCATCAGACTTAGTTAGCCCTCGACGGCTGCGCTGCATGCGGGGAAGGCTAAGGGGAGTCGGCAGCAGGTTAGTCAAAAAGTTCATGGGGTGTCGGTCTTGGCGCACATTCTGGCTTATCTAAGGTATCACTTCTAGCAGGCGATCGCGCCATGTGGCGGGATCGCATTAACCTGAGCTAAGTTGTGTTGTCGGTGTAAGAATTCTTTTACGCCTTAGGGCACATTTACGGATCCGTTACGTCAACTAGCCTGTTTCAAGCGTCGGTTTTCCCACCGGTGCAGTAACGAAACCTAAGAGTGATAGCCCTTTGAGGGCGATCGCTCGGCATCAAAACCACGACTATACAAGCTATACGTCACTAGGAATCAGGAGTAACCATGCTTTTGCCATCTACTGAACCAGTCACTACGGTCGTTAGTCCCATTGCGGTAGAGCCGTTCATCACGGGATCTACTCTAGATGAGTTGGTCGCTATTTTGCCGCCAAGCTTTTCTGAAGCATATCTGACTGATTTTGCAACCGGACTTACGGGGACCGTCACATTTGCTGATGGCATTATTAGCGCCGATCTAACCACCGCCGCCGAAACGTTTAGTGAAAGTATCGACGCTGCGGCAGAAATCACGGCCCTCTTGGACGATCTAACCGGCATTACGGCAACGGTAGGTATAGAGGGAGGTGTCGCCACGTTAGATGGCACCACAGAGACTGGAGATACGTTGATGGGGTCGCTCGATTTCAACGCGTTTACCGACAGCGTTATACTGCCCTTGATCGGCGATATTGAAGGAGCCTTCACCATTGATGGTGGAATTATTACAGTCGACCTAGATACCGATGCCGGAGCCATTGACGGCGAACTGAGCCTGCTTGACGGCGAACTCAGCGTTGTGCTCGATACCCCCTTCGGGGCCTTGGATGAGGCGATCGCCTTTGACGAAGATACTGAATTTACAGTGCCGTTTGGTGACAATGAGGCGACCTTTAATCTGTTCGCTGGAACCGTTACGATCAACCCCGACACCGCCGATGCCACTACGCTTAATTTTTCAGACATTCCTCTGACGGTCGCTGTCGATGATGGTCTAGCGACCATTGAAATCGCGGGGCTAGGCACAATAGGCGATCCGTTCGATATTGAGTCATTTTTGAGCGAGCTGATTACGCCCATCATCGCCAACACCGATGGTGAGCTTACCCTTAGCAACGGTGTGCTGGAAGGCTTCTTAGATATTGCCCCAGTGGAAGACACTGAGCCGGACGGGCCTGTCGATCCGACACCAGTTCCAGGAACCCCTGCTGATCCGGCAGCAATACAGGATGAGGATATTTCTGTTCTGATTAACATCACCCAACTGCTAACCGATACGTCAGATTTTCTGACTAGCTTGACCGGTACGCTGACATTCGGGGAAGGGACGGCAACAAGCACCGTGGTGAGTGCTGACCCGGATCTGGCAGATGTCGACTTGACAGGTGAGTTCGACTTGGTCGGGCTGGTTGATGAGGCCGTTGCCGTTGCGGAAATCTTGGATGTATTCGGTCTGATTGAGATTGAGGAGCCGGTGGTTGAGACTCCAACAACAGAAGACCCAATGACAGAAGACCCTGTGGTTGATGATCCAATGGCGGGAGATCCCGTAGTTGATGACCCAATGCCAGAAGGCCCCGTTGTTGACGACCCTGTTGTTGACGACCCTGTGGTGGACGTTCCCGCCGTAGTTTAGCCAGAGCTGACAGATCTGGCCCAGCTCTTGTGGGCATTTGATGCTCCCTCACCGTCTTAAACAAAAGAGGTGGGGGATTCCCCTTACCAACCCTGGTGAATTTTTTGGTCAGCGATCGACGGCAAAAAAGCTGTGCCAAATGGCGATCGCTTTGCTACTATAGAAGACCTGGATGCGCGGATGTGGCGGAATTGGTAGACGCGCTAGATTTAGGTTCTAGTGTCTTCGGACGTGGGGGTTCAAGTCCCTTCATCCGCATCAAGATATTAACTGGGTCGGTAGCTGCTTTGGGTGGCTACCGATTTTTTTATAAGCTGATTTCGATGTTCAAACCTATCCGGCACCTTATTGAGCGCTTCGGCACTGCCTTTGCCAATCGCCCCGCGCCTCAGCGTATTGCCCTATTTCTTGTCACGCTGCTACTACTTTGGCTTCCCCTATACGGCCTAGCCCGCTGGCAGCTTACCGACAGCAACACCGTCAGCGTTATCACCACGGCGGTGATTCTACTAGAGTTTCTGGCCTTGCTGCGCGTCTGGAGCCGCGCCCTTTACCGCTCCCGCTTGCGCGATCGCTATGGGCTCCAGTGGCGTCAGCGCAACCGCCGCGAGTTTGCCCTAGGGTTTGCTGTTGCGGCCTTTAGTCTAAGTCTACTGTTTGGGCTGGAGACCCTGCTGGGGTGGACCATATGGCGATGGGACAACTGGGGGCGACTGGGGGCGATCGCTGGAGAAGGTGCCTTGGTGGCTATCGGTGTGGCCTTGGGAGAGGAGCTGGTGTTTCGCGGCTGGCTATTGGGAGAGCTTGAGGAAGACTACTCTGGGTCGACAGCATTGTGGGGCAGCAGCTTGGCCTTTGCCGCGCTACATTTCATCAAACCCCTATCCGAAATGGTCCGCACCGCCCCTCAGTTTCCTGGTTTGCTGCTGCTGGGCCTGGTGCTGGTGTGGGCGCGGTGGCGCTGCCAAGGGCGGCTAGGGATGGCGGTGGGCCTCCATGCTGGACTAATTTGGAGCTATTACCTCTTTGATGTGGGTGATTTAATGACTTACCGAAAGGATGTACCCGAATGGCTGACTGGCATTGACGGCAATCCGCTGGCTGGGGGGCTAGGTCTATTGTTTCTGTCCGGCTTAGGGCTCTGGGTTCGTAGTCGCCGCTTGCTGGGGCCTCGGGCCGAGGGTTAACCCCCTGCAAATCTGCTAATTTGACTACAACCCACTGGGCAAGCTTGCTGAAAGGTCATCAGGGTTTGCTATCGTGAATCATATCGCGCCCCATGTGCTCCCATGTTAGACAAAGGCTCCTCCCAGCTCTCTCCTGCCGTTCAGCGCATTGTGCGGTCGTTTCGCTGGTACGGCTGGGCAAGCTTTTGGATTCAGCTGATTTTGGCGGTGGTGTCGTCGTTGACGCTGCTGTTTTCGTCGGTGCTGATCAACTTTCAAACCACCAGCAATGTTTCCCGCGATAATCCTGGGGCTGGGGTCGGTTTAGCCTTAGCTGGCCTGGGGCTACTGGCGCTCTATGGTGGGGCCTACTGGGCCTTTCGATACACGCGCCTCTCGCGGCAGCTGCGATCGCCCAACAGTGAAACCCGTCCCCGTCCCAGCGATGTGGTGCGATCGCTGCGCATTGGCGTCATCGTCAACATGGCTGGGATGTTGTTGACTTTGCTGGGTGGGGAAGCGTTGATTGGGGCACTGGTCAGCAAAGCCCTATCTCAGCCTCAGGGTGGGGCAGCAATTTTTGAGCGCATTACCCAAGCTATCCAGCCCCTCGATATTTGGGTGATACAGGCTAATATCAACATCGCTTTGGCCCACTTCTTTGGCATCGCCATATCGCTGTGGCTCGTGCAGGTTATGGGTCGGCAATAGCGCAGCAATAGCAGAGATTGTCCTACAAGCAATTCCTTCGTAGGAGTTATGGGCCTCCATCGGGTTTTGGTCTACTATCGTTTTGATATTTGTTTTAGCATGACCAAGCTCGCTGAGGCACCTGCTTAGGCATCGTCCGCAGCTGGTTCAGAGTTAGTTAACCATTGAGGGAATACCATGCGCTGGCAGTTCGGACGACGAAGCGACAACGTAGAAGATCGGCGGGGTAGAGGCGGAGCTGGCCCAGTTTTAGTCGGCGGTGGCGGCATTGGGGCCGTTATTTTGGCCGTTGTGGTTTTGCTGCTGGGGGGCGATCCGTCAGTCATTTTACAGGGTACACCGACCGGGCAAGGGCCATCCTCGGCACCCACCCAGACATCGCCAGAGCAGGATGAGCTCGCTGAATTTGTGTCGGTGGTGTTAGCCGACACTGAGGATACTTGGAATACTAAGTTTCAGCAGATTGGGCGCGACTATCAAGAGCCAAATCTAGTTCTGTTCTCCAATGCTGTTGAGTCGGCCTGCGGCTATGCCCAAGCCGCAGTGGGGCCATTCTACTGCCCCGCAGACGAGAAGGTCTATATTGACCTCAACTTCTTCCAGGCCATGCAGTCTCAGCTGGGAGCCCCAGGGGATTTCGCCCAAGCCTACGTGGTGGCCCATGAGGTGGCGCATCACGTGCAGAACCAGCTTGGGATTTCGGACCAAGTGCGGCAAGCACAGCAGCGGGTCAGCCGCACAGAAGCCAATCAGCTTTCAGTGCGGCTTGAGCTCCAGGCCGATTGCCTCGCCGGCATTTGGGCCAACACCACCAGCCAGTCGGAGAACGTCGAGCTAGAACGAGGCGATATCCAAGAAGGACTCAACGCCGCTAGCGCCATTGGCGACGATCGCTTGCAGCGCAAGTCCCAGGGCTATGTAGTACCCGACGCCTTTACCCACGGCAGCTCGGAGCAGCGGGTCCGCTGGTTTACCAAGGGTCTAGAGACAGGGGATGTAGCCCAGTGCGATACGTTCGCAACACCGCAACTCTAACTACGCCTCTCCCCAGACCTGCTTCAGTACAGTTTCCGGCGAAATATCCGCCATGCGATCGCTGTCGGACGTAATGGCAACAAACTTGTCGTCGTTGGGCAGCAGCAGTGCCGGATCCGTAGGACCAAAGAGTGCCAGAGTATAGACCTTCAGTGCAACCGCCAGGTGCATCGGAGCGCTATCCGTACAGAGCATCAGGTTGGCTCCAGCAATCATGGCGGCCAGCTTACCAATGTCGTCGGGCTGGGTGACCTTGATGTTGGCCGCCTCTTTGAGC
>JBARYO010000514.1:0-1847 GCA_049647905.1 Elainellaceae cyanobacterium
GACCCAGCCGGTGCGTTGAAGCGCTCTACTGGCGGCCTCGCCGACGTCGTCGTGGACGTCACCGCAAAAGCGCCAGCAGCATTTGCGCAAGCTGTTTCGCTCGCTCGCCCTGGCGGGACGGTCGTCGTCGCCGGGACCCGGGGCGGAGGAGGAACGCCCGGGTTCGACCCCGACCACGTCGTGTACAAGGAACTCACGATCAAGGGATCGCTCGGTGTCGACTTCCACGCCTACCAAGCCGCAATCGATCTACTCGTTGCTGAGCGTTGGCCATTCGCCGAGCTCACACGTCAAGTCGCTGGCTTTGACGACCTTCCCGCGCTGCTCGACGTCCTCTCTGGCGTCGACCAAGACGCCATCCCGCCGCTGCATGGAGTGTTCTCACCGCAGGGCTGAACAACGCGTATCGACAACGACAACAACACCGACAAGAGGAGTTACTCAACATGGTTGCAGGATCGCGGATACCGATGCTCGACATCGCCGAAGCGAAGAAACGCGCCGCGGAGAACGGCATCCCAGAAAACATGGCCGAGCTGTCGGTCTTCCGAATTGCACTTCACCAACCTGGTGTGGCCTCGGGTCTCAACACCATGCTGCAAGAACTCCTGTGGAAAGGACAACTTGACGCCCGTCTCCGCGAGTTGATCATCATGCGCATCGGATGGGCGACCGACGCTGTTTATGAATGGACACAGCACTGGCGCGTTGCCCGCATGCTCGACATCCCGGAACGAGACCTCCTCGCGGTTCGGGACTGGCGAAGCGACGATCACTTCGGAGACACCGAACGAGCGGTCCTCGCGGCGACCGACGACACACTCGAATTCGGGACGATCGCTGATGAGACCTGGACCGCGTGTCGCGCAGCGTTCGACGACGACGCAATTCTCGTGGAGATGGTCGCGGCGATTGGAAACTGGCGCCTGTTCTCGGCGCTCCTCAAGTCGCTCGACGTGCCACTCGAAGACGGCGTCGACCCGTGGCCGCCGGCCGGAGAACCACCACCTGCTGATTCGAGAGGCTGAGCATCATGGCCGAACAGGGTTGGACACTCACCGAGATCTGGGAAGCCGCAGCAACCCAAATCCCTAATGCGGCATTCGCCAAGCAGGGCGACCGCACTGTGACCTGGTCCGACGCGAACCGGCGCGCCGAGGGGCTCGCCACGTCGCTCCTCAACAGCGGGGCCGAACACCAGGACAAAGTCGCCCAGTACATGTACAACTGCCCGGAGTTCCTCGAGACCTTCTTTGCATGCTTCAAGGCGTCGCTCGTCCCGGTCAACACCAACTACCGGTACGAAGCGGACGAACTCGTCTACCTGTGGGACAACGCCGACGCTGTCGCCGTCGTCTTCCACGGCACGTTCGTGGACACCATCGAGGCAATCCGCGATCGCGTTCCACGTATCCGGACCTGGATCTGGGTCGACGACGGATCCGGCCCGTGTCCCGATTGGGCAGTCCCCTACGAAGTTGCCGTCCTCACAGCGGGGGAACCCGTGATCGGCCGTGTCGAACGCAGCGGTGACGATCTGTACATGTTGTACACCGGCGGCACCACCGGGATGCCCAAAGGTGTGATGTGGCGCCAGGACGACCTCGTCATCGTGTTGAGCGCAGGCCTCGGCCTGACCGTGCCCGAAGAGTACGACGCCGAGTTCCTCGACGGCATCTTCGTCGAACCCGGCCCAATCGGTCTGCCGGCATGCCCCTTGATGCACGGCACCGGGGCGCTGACGTCATTCGGTACGTTGACATCGGGTGGCTGCATTGTCTGTCTTGAGTCGCGCCATTTCGACGCAGCTGAACTGCTCGACACGATCGACCGCGAGAAGGTCAACG
>JBARYO010000515.1:0-5832 GCA_049647905.1 Elainellaceae cyanobacterium
ACCGTCGCTTGTCTATGCGCTAGCCAACATGCGCTCTCAACAAGAGCTTTGGCCATCCTGCGCAAGATCGCCCTATTCTTGCACGGGATCCGGCAACGCCTCGCTCGACCCGTTGCCGCTGGGCTCAAGCTCTAAGTCAGCTTCACCAGGCAGTTCAGGTAGGGAGAGGTCTCCTGCGTCAATATCTAGATCTAAATCAAACGTGTCGATTTCAGGCAGACCCGTCTCGGCTGAGGCAGGGCCACCGGTTTCAGGCAGCGTTGCCAGCGCAATGCGATCGCCTCCGATGGATCGCAGCAGGTCGAGCACTTCAACAACGTCGTTGTACTGCGCCAACCGTGATGCGTACAGAACAACGATGCCTTCAGGCGTCAGCGACAGATAGTCGCTTAGCGCCTGGGTCAGCTCTATTTCGCTAATGGGGTCTTGCTCCAGATAGAGCTGGCCAATGGGGTCCACGCTAACGATAAGCATCTCGCGCATCTGCGTTGTCCCGGTGCTGGCCTGGGGCAAATCGACCCCAATGGTTGATTGGCGCGTTAGGGTGACAGCGGCCAGAATAAAGAAAGTCAAAATACAGAAGATCACGTCAATGAGGGGCAGAATCTCAATACGGACGTCTTCTGTGGGGGGAGTATCCCAGTTAGTTCTCATGGGGTCTTATGGGGATAGTGGCAATGTAGGGCCAATCAATGCACGGCTAATCAATATACGGCCAGTGGATAGGGGTTGTGACTAAGGCGCAGCGCTGGCTGTGGGATTAGGTGCTGGGCGTAGAGGGACTAGACGGAGCTGGATTTGAGGCTTCTGATGCCGTATAGACAGCATCAGATTTTTCCAGTGAATCACCAGCGGCGTCAGAATGCCGATTCCGTCGAGCCCAGTTCTTCCGATACAGCAGCTCTAGTTCGTTGGACGCGCGACGAAAGACCTTAATCTGGCCTGTAATCAAGCCTTGGAATATACGGTAAAAGGCTAGGCTGACGATGGCCACAATCAGGCCAAATGCTGTGCTAATCAGCGCTTCTGATATACCCAGGGTCACTTCGACATTTGAGCCTGAAACGATATCACCGATACGAATTGCGCCCAGTGAGTTGATCAGACCTAGAACCGTACCCAATAGACCCAGCAGTGGAGACAGGGCAATCACAGTTTCGAGAATTTTATCACCACGGCGCATGGCGGCCAGCTCTTCATCTGCAGAGGTCTGCAGCGCCAGCTGAAATACCTCTGGATCTGGATCCCGCAAATCTAGACCAGAATTGAGAAAGCGCCCAATGGGCTGCTTGAGCGATCGCCGGGAAATTTCTCGGGCTGCCTTCCAATCCCGCCGGGCGGCTTCTAGAGTTCTGCCAACAATCTCGCGCTCCCGCGTCAAAATCTTAGACCAAAACCAGATGCGCTCAATCACGGTGCTCAGAGCGAGGACCGAGAGCAGCAGGAGGGGCCACATGGCCGGCCCCCCTTTGATAAATAACCCCCAAATGTTCACGCAGTACCTCCTCTAACCATGCCAACCATTCTCCGGACGTTTCGTTGTGTGTGAACACAACCATATGGATCTTAATCGCTATCCAGTCTAATGGTATCCCTGTCGGGACAGTCAGGACACATTATCTTGGGGGTCACCCGGTCGCCTATCTACCAATGGCTGAGCATCCTTTCCAGCAACTGCCTTGCCCGACGCGTTGAAGATTTTACTGTTGTGCGTTCTGCGGGGCGCTAACCGGTGACTAGTGCCCTATTTAATTCGGGCCTCGTGGGGTTGAGAGCGCTGTAGGAAAGCTCTGTCTACCGGGGACTAGATTTTCTGTGTGATTTTTGTCAATTTCGATTGTCATCTGAACATCAATGGGGGTATCCAGTATAAGCTATCAACGTATTGCGAGAGTTACAGCACTCAGCCACCACCACAGGGAAATACCGCAATGGAGAAATTCCTCCCTAACTGGTCTCTGACTGAAGCTTGGACAGCTTTCTTTATCGGTGTATCTTTATTTCTCTATCTAACAATTGGTTGGCACTCTCGGGTCAAAAGCGCAAAAGTCTTCATCGTCGAAGGACAAAATATTCCAGCTATAGCTAATGGTGTCGCTACAGCTGGTGATTGGATTTCTGCGGCATCGTTCCTATCGTTAACGGGGGTTGTCTCTTTCCTAGGCTACGATGGCGCTATTTATATTTTGGGCTGGACAGGTGGCTACGTTCTGATTGCCCTTTTGATTGCGCCCTACTTAAGGAAGTTTGGACAGTACACTATTCCCGACTTTGTGGCTGCGCGCTACTACTCTAATACAGCACGTTTGGTATCCGTCTTTGCCTGTATTTTTATTTGTCTAGTATATATTACCGGGCAAATACGGGGGGTGGGCATCATTTTCAGCCGCTTCCTTCAGGTCGATGTCAATACTGGCGTTCTGCTGAGCATTATCCTGGTGGGGTTTTTCGCCATCTTGGGCGGAATGCGTGGCATTACCTGGACCCAAATCGCTCAGTACAGCGTCTTTTGTGTGGCTTTTATGGTGCCGGCGATCGCCATCGCCCATAGCCTGACCGGCGTTCCAATTCCGCAGATTGCATTTACCACCAGCGATATTATCGAAAGCCTCAATCAAGTCCACACTGATTTGGGATTTGCCGAATACACGCAGCCGTTTGTCCACCGATCTCCCTTGGACATGTGCTTGGTGGCGCTAACGCTGATGACCGGGACAGCAGGGCTACCCCATATCATTGTCCGATTTTACACCGTCAAAAATATGCGCGCGGCCCGCTTCTCAGCCGGTTGGGCATTGGTTTTCATTGCCATCATCTACACCACAGCCCCTGTGATGGCTGGATTTGCCCGATATTGCTTCATCAATGCCCTCCATGACAAGCCGGTTGCAGTGGTGGAGCAAATTGACTGGGTAAGAAAGTGGGAGAAAACCGGGCTCTTTGTCATTGCCGATAGAAACAATGATGGCGTGATTAGTTTCGCCGCAGACCCGGCGGCCAACGAGGTTAACATTGACGCGGATACTGTTGTCTTATCCATGCCGGAAATTGCGGCCCTATCGCCCTGGGTTACCGGGTTAGTGGCGGCGGGTGGATTGGCAGCAGCGCTCTCGACAGCGGCTGGACTACTACTCGTGATCTCCAGCTCCATTGCCCACGATGTGTACTACCGCATGGTGAACATTGAGGCATCCGAAAGCCAGCGGGTAGTGGTGGGACGGCTTATGATCGGGTTTGCCCTGGCTATATCCGGATGTTTAGGGCTTCATCCCCCCGGTTTCGTTGCTCAGGTGGTTGCCTTTGCGTTTGGTTTGGCCGCGTCTAGCTTTTTCCCTGCTATTGTTTTGGGCGTCTTTGACAAACGCGTCAACAAAGAAGGGGCGATCGCTGGAATGCTGCTGGGTATCGTATTCACAGCTGGATACATCATTGGCGTTGAATTTTATCAAATGCCCCGGTGGTGTTTTGGAATTTCCCCTGAAGGTATCGGTGCTGTCGGTTTACTCCTCAACGGTCTAGTCAGCATTGGGGTATCGCGGCTCACCCCCCCACCCCCCAGCAGGATTCAGGCTTGGGTCGATGATCTACGTATCCCAGGTGACGAACCCCCACGCCGGATTGACATTTACTACAGTCTTGAAGAAAAACTGGCGCTGCAGAATGCGCAGCTCAACGAGCTCAACCGCCAACTCGAAATTCAAATTCGGGAAAGGCAGCAAGCTGAGCAGCAGCTGCAGAATCTGATTCGGGCGACAGCGGCAACGACAGGACAGGCTTTCTTTCCAGCATTGGTGAGGCACACCGCCGAAGCCATGGGAGTGGCGTATGCTTTGGTGACTGAAAAGACTGGCGATAAGCTGCATACCTTAGCCTTTTGGGCCAATGGTGCCTTACAGCCTAATGTAACGTACGACATTGCCCAAACGCCCTGTGACGTTGCCATTCGAGAAGGTCAGTTTTACTGCGCCAGTCAGCTGTATCAGCGCTTACCTCCAGGATCAGACTTCGCTGGGGCAGCAGTTGAAGCTTACCTCGGCGTAGCGATGCAAAATCGGCAGGGTGAGGTGATTGGAAGTCTTTGTATTCTGGATCAAAAACCAGTTCCGGACCCGGAACGAGCCGAGCAAGTTCTTCGGATTTTGGCGGCCCGCGCTGCTGCTGAGCTGGAGCGTAAACGGACGAGCACCGCTTTAGAAAACTTAAACCGAACCCTAGAAGCCACCGTTGAATCGCGTACGGCGGAACTTCAAGAGCGTGAAGCGCGCTACAGGGCACTGGTTGAGGTCATTCCAGATCTTATGCTCCGCATGACTTCTGATGGCACCTACCTCGACATTGTGCTGGGCAAGGGAATCAAGCTGTGTAATTCAAAGAACACCGTCGTTGGGCAAACGATCTTCCAGTCTATGCCCACCGAGCATGCTCACAAACGCATGGATTACATTCGACGAGCGCTGGAAACTCAGCAGACCCAGTATTATACCTACGATATTTTGGTTGACGGCGATCGCCGGTTTGAAGAAGCTCGAATTGTTGCGATCAGCCAGGACGAAGTGCTGGTCATTGTTCGAGACATTACCGAAGCGGCGCAGGCGGAGGAAGCTCTACGGGCCAGTGAGCTCCGCTGGCAGTTCGCCCTAGAGGGTGCTGGAGACGGCGTGTGGGATTGGAATCCGCAAACCAATGCTGTATTCTTCTCCCCACAGTGGAAAAAGATGTTGGGCTACGCCGCTGAAGAGCGTATCAATCGGCTAGATGAGTGGGAAAGCCATATCTACCCCGAAGACAGCGATCGCCATCAGATCG
Organism: Elainellaceae cyanobacterium; assembly: GCA_049647905.1. Classification (GTDB taxonomy): domain Bacteria; phylum Cyanobacteriota; class Cyanobacteriia; order CAKZMO01; family CAKZMO01; genus JBCCAG01. The sequence goes on from JBARYO010000515.1 coordinate 4,807, forward strand.
CTTTAGAGTGCCACCTTGCAGGCCAGACACCGACCTATCAGAGTGAATACCGAATGCGCGGTAAGGATGGTCAGTGCCGGTGGTTTTTGGCTCGTGGCAAGGTGATTGAATGGACCCCCGATGGTGATCCATTACGGGTGATTGGCACCCACACTGATATCAGCCCGCTCAAGCAGGTGCAAGAGCAAATTATTTACAACGCGCTTCATGACCCCCTAACTAATCTACCCAACCGTAAGCTGCTCACAGAGCAGATTGAACTTACTCTCGAGCAGGCTAGGCGTAGTAAGACCTATGAGTATGCCGTCTTATTTATTGACCTCAATCGGTTTAAGCTCGTCAACGATAGTCTCGGTCATGCCGTCGGTGATCAGCTCTTGGTGGCGATCGCTCAGCGACTCACCGCCCGCTTGCGGGAGACCGATTTAGTCGCCCGATTGGGGGGTGACGAATTCGTGATTTTGCTTAAAGCGGTGAGCCATCTCGACCAGGTCATTCAAATTGTTGAAGGCATTTTGGCAGATAGCCAGACGCCGCTGCTGATCAATAATCGGGAAATTGTTATCAGCTTAAGCATTGGAGTTGTATTGGGCTTGCCCAGTTACCATCAAGCCTCAGATGTCGTTCGCGACGCTGACATCGCTATGTACCAAGCCAAAGCGCAAGGGCTTAATCTGTACAAATTTTTCGATGCGGCCATGCGAGCCCAAATCATGCATCAGCTTACGGTCGAAACCGATTTACGCAGAGCCCTAGAGCAAGACGAGCTCATACTCTATTATCAGCCCATCTTTAGTCTAAACAACCAAAGGTTAATGGGGTTTGAAACGCTGGTGCGTTGGCAGCATCTGACCCATGGTTTACTATCCCCAGATGAATTTATTCCCATTGCGGAAGAAACTGGGATAATCCGCGCTCTCGATAGCTGGGTGTTTCGCAGCACCTGCAACCAGATAGCCGATTGGACGCGACGGTTTGCAGCGGCAAAGCAGGTCAAGTTCAGCATTAACCTTTCGGTCCAAGACC
>JBARYO010000516.1:0-3843 GCA_049647905.1 Elainellaceae cyanobacterium
TCCCTAGAGCCTGTGCCTGCCTTGTGGCACACTAAAGAGCGATGTCGAAGCCGGACGTTGCCTTTTCCCCATAACGGTATGAAGTAGTGGTATGAACCCAGAGCCTCACCCTCGTAGAGAGGACGACCCAGTTGTTATTGGCATTGACTTGGGGGGTACCGCAATCAAGATTGGCTGCTTTTGCAAGGATGGCCAATGTCTCAAGTCGTTCTCCTGCCCTACCCCCCAACCTGCCGAGCCCCATGCCGTGCTGAAGGCAATTTTGGCTGCACTGTTGACGTTTCAGCCCCACTACGCGATCGCCGCTGTGGGCATCGGCACCCCTGGCCCTGTGGATGCAACGGGGCGGATTGCCCGAGTTGCTATCAATCTGTCAGGGTGGAACCAGGTGCCTCTAGCAGACTGGATTGAGCAGCACACAGGTCATCCAACGGTCTTAGCCAACGACGCCAATTGTGCGGGGTTGGGAGAAGCCTGGCTCGGCGCAGGCCGATCGGTTCAGAACCTAATTATGCTTACCCTGGGTACGGGGGTTGGGGGCGCTGTCATTTTAAATGGATCTCTCTTTACTGGGCCTGATGGGGCCGCTGGGGAGCTGGGCCTGATTACCCTACATCCACAAGGACCGCCCTGCAACAGCGGCAACAGTGGCTCAATGGAGCAGTATCTGTCGGTGCAGGCCATTCAGCGGCGGACGGGGTTGAGCCCCGCTGCTCTGGGTCGACAGGCCCGCGAAGGGCAACCGGAGGCGATCGCCTTTTGGCAGGCCTATGGTAGGGATTTGGGAGCAGGCTTGGCTAGCCTCATGTATGTCCTGACGCCGGAGGCTATTCTCATTGGGGGGGGCATTAGCGCCAGCGCTGACTTCTTTTTCCCGGCGGCATGGGCCGAGATTACCCAGCGCGTTTTGCCGAGTTCCCGCGCTCATACCCAGCTGCTCGCCGCCCAATTGGGAAACCAAGCTGGAATGGTCGGAGCCGCCAAATTGGCATGGCAAAATGTCCACGCAGGACGCGTTAGCCCGACATGAGTAAGGACAATCCACGTCTAACCTAGACAAGACAACTGTGCATCAACGATATCCTGTGAACCGTTTCTATGAACTACGTTATTGCTGTTTTTCCCGATAGCGCTGCCGCCCAAGCGGCCCGTGACCACCTGAGTCAAAATGGAGTGCTTTTAGATCAAGTCCTTTTGGTCGACCGCAGTACACCGCCCAACCCTGACCTCCAGTTTCTAGGCATTCAGAAGCGTCAGAACCGCCTCATGGCTTACTGGCTAGTCCCGTTTGGATTCGTCGGGGGTTACGCCTTTAATATGTCCACTCAGTACGATCTCTTGGCTTCTCTAGGACCGCAGGGAAACCACATTATTGGTGGGCTATTGGGGGCGATCGCGGGCTTGGTTGGTAGCTTATTCACCGGCAGTGCTGTCACACCCTTTGGCAAAACCAAAACGCCGCCCTACGCCAAGCTCATAAAGCAGGGAAAGGTACTCCTCATTGTGCGGGGTGCGCCTAACGTGACGAATAAGGCGAAACGTATCCTGCGCCAGATAGATTCTGAGAGTATGGAAAGCTACGTGACGGCAAGCTGAGCGATAGGAGGTTAACTAGCGATCGCCTCGGGGGCTTGGGGTGTCCTCTTCCGAAAACACCTGGGCAAGCTCCGTCTGGTGCTCTAAGGTTTCCGTCATTGAGACCAAACCATTGAGACCGTTGACCAAATCCCGGAGATTTTCGCGGAATTCTGGATCCCCCGTCAGGGCATCTAGGTCTGCCGTAATTTTTCGTGCATTTTCAAAGGTCTCGTAGGCCGAGTCTAGGGTTCGCTGCAGCTGGACAACGGTGTCATCTCGATTGAGCGAATTGGAAATCTGTCGCAGGTCTTCTGAGGCTGAGGCGGCATTCTCCGAAAGGACGACCAAATTGGTGGCAAGTTCGCCGTTTTCGAAGGCCGGGGACAGATCAGAGAGGACAGACTGCAGCTCCCCGCTGGCGCTGCTAATATTCGTCAACGTGGTAGATAAAGAATTCTGGTTGGTTTCAAGTAATGACTCAATTTGGGCCGCCGTCAACTCAAATTGCTGTGCCGCCCGGGCAACTGAGTCGGTTGTTGCGGTGGCTGATTTAGAGAGAGTCCCCAATTCAACTTGAATCGATGCCGTAAGGTCTGTTACTTCATCCGTCAGCTTAGTGACCCCTGCTGCCGCATCTGACGTATTGCGGACTAGAGATTCAATCTCGGCCACAAGTTCAGGGTTGTCAAATCGCTCTGCAAGTTTCGCTGTGGTGCGGATCAGCGTATCGTAGCTGACCCCTTCCACCCCCTGGATCAAGGTGCCATCACACATAATGACCTCTGGATCACAGGACTCTCCAAACGGCTTCATGTCTAATGCGGCATCGGGCAGCGTCGACTGGGGCACAATATCGATTGAGGTCTCACCAATAAGACCCACCTGGTTGGCTTCCACAATGGCATCCCTCGGGATGATCAAGTCAGCGGATCCAATTTCCAAGACCGTGCGGGCGCGGTTTGTGCCCGGCTTAACCGCCTGAATCCGCCCCACCTGCACACCGCGATAGCGAACAGGGGCACCCGGCTGCATTCCCGCAACCGTGTTGAAATCCACGTTAATGCGGTAGCTCTGCCGTCCGAGCCGTAGGCCTCGCAGCCAAAACACCAGGCCACCCATGATGAGCAGTCCCACCAAAATGAGTAAGCCGATGGAGCCTTCTCGAACAATTCGCGATCGCATAATGTGGTGCCTGTGATTGAGTGACGGATGAGATCGGCGACAGCTGCCGCTTTAAGGGTACCAAAGCACTACCCATTTACGATGACAATACTCCAGCGTAAACGATATCAGTACCTCAATTGACCACTTGGATCGGACCTTCAATCTGTCCACTAAAGAACTGCCGTACAGCCGGATCCTCCGTGCTGTCGATGTCATCAATTGGGCCTTGCCACTGAACCTTCCCCCGATGCAGAAACACGACGTGATCAGCGGTACGTCGGATTGTGCTGTCCTGATGGGTCACAATAGCATAGGTGCCGCATCCCTGCTCGTGGCATTGAATATCACGGATTAAATCCTCGATCACCGTGGAGGCGATGGGGTCTAGTCCTGCGGTAGGCTCATCGTATAGCAGCAGATCTGGGGTACGGGCCTGTGCCTCAGGGTTAGAAATAATGGCGCGGGCAAAGCTGACGCGCTTGCGCATCCCCCCCGAGAGTTCAGCCGGGTAGCGATCGCCAATATCGGAAAGGCCCACCATCTTTAAACTCTTGCTGACGATGGCATGTACCTCGCGGCGCGACAGCGACGAATGCTCATAGAGCAAAAAACCGACGTTTTCGTCGACCGTCAGGGAGTCAAACAGCGCGGCCTGCTGAAACACCATGCCGACATTGATCGGGTCGGGGTTGTTCTCCACCAAACCTTGACGTTTGACTCCATCTACATAGACCTCCCCCTCATCGGGCAACAGCAGACCGGCGATGATGCGCAGGATCGTCGATTTACCTGTGCCTGACGGACCAATAATTGCCAGCGCTTTCCCACGGTTGAGGGTCAAATCGACGCCGTCGAGAACGCGGTTGCTGCCAAATGTTTTGCTAATGCCTTTTAGCTCAATAATTGGGTTGCCCATCATGGCTTGCCTACCTATGTCGTCTCATCTGCTACCAAGTTCGCCTAATTAGGAGCGGGAATGTCGTCGCGGCATGTCGGACCACATCTGACGTACAGGCTCCATAATTCTCCAATCATATTAACGTTCTGCCGATTGCAGTAGGCAGAGATTGCAGTAGATGAGAGTACCGCAGAAGGCAAAGC
>JBARYO010000517.1:0-3080 GCA_049647905.1 Elainellaceae cyanobacterium
AGGTCAAGGCAAACTGAGGCTGATGGGAGCAATATCAACCCGAGTCAGTCTAATCTGAAGCAACCCAACCTTAGACCTACTCGGGAGGTACCTTCTGAGAGTAGACCCGCAAGCTTCCCTGTGTTGATACCTAAGCGAGCCTCTCATTTAGAGCTTGATCAAGAAGACGAAAATAGCTTGGATGATGACAATATTACTCAGTCCGTTGAGTGGTTTGGGCGTAAGCAAATCAAAATTGAAAGTAGCTATAAGCCTGATCCTAGAATCGATTCACTTTTAGATAGTCTTTCCGCCTATCTCGGAGAAAACTACGCAACGCTGAATAAATTTCACCGAAAATTGAAAAATGAGGTTGGTCTAAAACTGTACTTCACTTTCGCGAATCATACTCAGCGGGAGATTAGCATTCATAAACAGTTCATCAGGCAGCTCAAATCTAGTAACTTTTTAAAGCTCGGGCGCATCATAAAACGTGACGATAGACCAGATTACATCATCGCCATTTCTCACGATCGCTCTGATATAAAAGCGTTTCTAAATGGCGTTTGGTTTGAGCGATACGTCTACCATAAAGTCGCCGAGACTCTCAAAGCGGAAGGCATCCAGCATGAATATCTCAGAAATCCAAAGATTACCTATCCTAATGGGGAGGTGTCGGAATTAGATTTGTTTTTCTTGGTGGATGGTAAGCCTTTGCTACTCGAATGTAAATCAGGTCAAAATCATGACTATGATATCGAGAAGTTCGTCCGGCATCGCAGAACCTTAGGTCTCAATGCCGAAAACTCTATTTTTGTCGTGCTCGACATTGATGAATCAGAAGCCTACATTCGCTCAAAGACTTGGGAGATTACTGCTGTAGACCAGATTAAGCTGATAGAGCATATTAAAGCAACTATAGCTGCCGACGACGGGGCCCAAGACCAGGATGACCCGCTTACCGGAGATAGCGATCCTGAGCAAGATAGCGCGTTAGAAGGATATGATGCTAGCGGCCTTGCCGCCTTTTTCAAGCAGCGCGGCCTGAATCTGGCCCCAGACCATCGAGCTGCTATTTTTGATCATCTCATTCCGCTGGTTGAACAAGATGGCCCGATCAGTTTTACGGATATCGCTAAAACAATACGGGACAGAATGTCACAGGAGTTTGCCCTGTCGCGGCGTAAAGTTGGGGAAGTATTGAACTGCTTGCGCTATTCAGATGTTTTTCGAGACGGCGAAAATCAACCTGTGAGAAACGTATCTGAACCAATACACAGTATACGCTCGCCAATAGGCATCATTCTTGAGCGTAAGTGCATGGAGTTCTACTCTAGAAGAATTTTACAGCTCTTCGATCCAGATTTCTTTGACCTTAAGAGCAATGCTGAGGCCTTTGAGCGGTTGACCCACGGCAACGTGCCCTCCCCCGACAAAATTGAGCAGTTCAAAGACGATATCGCGCAGCTGCAGATCTCTGAACTCTTCGACGAAGACGAGTAATATTCAAACAAGACCGTTTGGCGATCGCCCTCCACAATCTATGTCTAAACCAATGGCCAATCCCTGGACCACGCTCAAGCCTTATCTTCTCGCCGCTCCCCAGGCGATCGCCCTGTGTCTGTTCCTGGTGTTTCCCATTGCCCTTATCGCGGTGGTGAGCTTCTGGGAGTTCAACGGGTATTCCATGACCCCCGCCTTTACCCTGGATAACTACATCGGCATCTTCACCTCCGATGTCACCCTCAAGACCTACTTCAATACCTTTAAATTTGTGGGTCTAGTGTGGCTAGTGACGTTGCTAATCGGCTATCCCGTCGCCTACTTCCTGGCGTTCCACGTGCCCAAGCTGCGCTGGCAGGTGCTGCTGTTTTTGCTTTGCACCATCCCTTTTTGGACCTCTAACATCATCCGCATGATTTCCTGGGTGCCGCTGCTGGGTAAAGAGGGTTTGGTGAATCAGGTGCTAGCGGGGGCGGGGCTGGTGGACCAGCCGCTGGAGTTCTTACTCTACTCCGATTTTGCCGTGGTGCTGGGCATGGTGCACCTCTACGTGATTTTTATGATTGCGCCCATTTTCAACAGCCTCATGCGCATCGATCGCACGCTAGTTACGGCAGCGGAAGACATGGGGGCTTCAGGGTTGGCCGTATTCCGGGAGGTGGTGCTGCCCCTGTCTGCCCCTGGTATCGCTATTGGATCGATTTTCATTGTCACCCTGGTGATGGGAGAGTTTGTAACAGTGCGGCTGATGGGTGGAGGGCAGGCGGCGTCCATCGGCAAGCTGATTCAAACGCAGATTGGCAGCTTGCAGTATCCCTTAGCAGCCGCCAACGCCATGGTTCTATTGGGGGTCACCCTGCTAATAGTGGTCTCGATTTTGCAGGTGGTCAACATTCGTAAAGAGCTTTAGGACGTCCGTCTTGCCAGTATCTCAAGGCGATCGCGATCGCCCGGATTGCGTTTTCTAATCCGAGGTGTTTCAGCATCTGCAGAAGTTTCATGTTTTCTTAAGCGCTGTAGCTCGAACCTGCGCTGACGGGATACATTAGCCTATACCGGCCCAAATCTTTCCGTTGTGTCTCCGGCATATCTATAGGGTTTATGCTTTAGGCAGCCGATCGCCCTAGCACGCCACCGATCACTACCGCACCGATCACCGCCCGCTGCTCAACCCCTAGTTCTGGGTGACAAACTGTGAAAAGCTTTGCTCCTGAAGTCCCCTCTAACTTGATCTTAATCGTTGATGATCAACCCGCAAATCTCAAAGTGCTGCGCGGCTTGTTTGCCAATATGGGGTACCGACTCACCTTTGCAACTAGTGGGGAACAAGCTCTTGAGCGGGCGCAGGCAGCCCACCCTGATTTGATTTTGCTTGACCTAATGCTGCCGGATATGAGTGGTCTGGCGGTGTGCCGACAGCTTAAGAAAGTGGCAAAAACGGCTGATATTCCCGTTATCTTCTTAACGGCCAGTCACGAACTAGACCACCTTGTCGAAGCGTTTGAGGAAGGCGCAGCGGATTATGTCACTAAGCCGTTTCGCTCCTCTGAATTGTTGACCCGAGTCCAGAACCATCTGCTGCTTCAAAATACCCAGGC
>JBARYO010000518.1:0-1911 GCA_049647905.1 Elainellaceae cyanobacterium
AGAGCGCAATAAAAAAGTTGCTCCCGACCAGTTTAAGAAGAGCATTCATAAGAAGCTTGGAGGAGGGCTTGATGGCAGAAACACCAAAAAATATCTAACGCAGATGTCATGGCTAGAGCTAATTAAGTTTGAGATTATTTCTATTCCCTACTTGATCAAATACGGATATCAGCCAAAATACCCAATGCTGAATACGGCTCTGCTGGCTCCCATACGCGCCGTCTTATATCTGGCTGCTAGAGGGTTTAACAATTGGCGCTACAGCAAGCGCGATCGCAAGGTGTATGAACAATCTCAATAGAAAATATAGCCTTGACTGCTCTGCTAAAGCTCATCTGTCTAAAGCCTATCTGTAGCAACTGCTATAAGAGGCTAATTTAGAGCATAAACCCCTCGCAAACAGACGCTAAATTCTATGGAGTTATTATGAAACACAGCAACTTTCGCTTGGGAGTCGTCTTCACCCACCCAACGCAGCACCATGGCCCTCTGTGGCGAAAGCTAAGTGAGCAGCCTGGCTTGTCGTTAGAAGTTCTGTACCTGTCTAGCGAGAATCAAACAAGTGGAGATAGTTTTCTAGGCGAGAGCGCTCAGCCTTGGGATGTTGATTTGCTAGGCGGATATAGCTACAAATACCTGAATAACTTATTTGGAAAAGTTCCGACGAAACGCACCAAAAGCGTTATTAGCCCTGAGCTAATTGAGCTGCTTAAACCTGAGAACTTTGACGCTATCTTCATGCAGAGCTTTGTCAACTATTCCTATCGGCTGACAGCTCTAATGTGCAAGCTACGCGGCATTCCCCTCATCATGCAGAACGACGCAAGCATGATGTCGGACGGTCGCTACGGGCGAGCCCGCCTCATTGCGATGGCTATTCTCTACCCTTGGATGAATAACTTAGCAGACTATTGGCTTTCCTGTGGCGACCACAACGAAGTTCACCTAAGGCACTACGGCGTGCCAGACGACAAGATTGTTCGGGGTTGCCATCCGGTGGATGGCGATCGCTTCAATCAGACAATTGTCGCCTTTCCTCAAGAGGTCCAGCAAATCCGGCAAGAGCTTGCCTGGAACGAGAACACAGTTCTCTACGGTTTCATGGGTAAGTACGTCAAACGGAAGAATCCGTTTGAGTTCATTGATGCCATTGCCGCCGCCCACCAGCGCGACCCTAGAATTCGCGGCGTCCTGTTTGGTGGGGGAGAGCTAGAGGCGGAGATTAACCAGCGTATCAGCAAGCTAAATGGCGAGGTGATTAACTATGGCTTTGTGAACCAGTCCAAAGTGCCGCTATACTTCGCGGCGCTTGATGCCTTCGTTTCTACCTCATGGATCGATCCCCATCCCCTAGTTGTGTCAGAAGCAATGGTGTCGGGAACGCCGCCGATTTTGAGCGATCGCTGCGGGAACTGGGGATACAACGATACAGTGCGCCATCGCTACAACGGACTTGTTTACCCCTGCGGTAAGCCCCAAGCTCTAGCTGAAGCCATGCTCGAAATGGCTGACGTTGACACTCGCCAGCGGTATAGCGATCGCTCTAGGGAAGTTTTCAGCGAGCAAGATCTCTACTGCGAGGTCAACGCGTTCCTTGAAGTCGCTAAGCGTATCCAAAAGGCAAATGGTTCGCCAGTGGTGACACCCTCTAGCGCTACCGCAGCGTTGGAGTCGGTTGATCAAATTCCAGTGAAGATTCTCTAATCCTCCTAATGTGAGATGAGGCAAATGACCCATGAAAATACTTATATCTGCCTACTCCTGCGAACCGGGTAGGGGATCAGAACGGGGAGTCGGCTGGAACGTCGCCCGTGAGGTGGCGAAACGCCATGAAGTTTGGGTGCTGACGCGCCCCGACGAAAGCAAGACGGCAATTGAAGCCGAACTCGCCGCAAACCCAGTTCCCAATCT
>JBARYO010000519.1:0-1873 GCA_049647905.1 Elainellaceae cyanobacterium
AGCATGCTGTGCCCGTACGGTATGGAATTCAAAAGGGCAGAGAATTGGGGGAGATTATCGATCCCAGGGGTTATCGCCATCTCTGCCGCCGCAAGCCTCATCCTGCTGAGTAGCCGTTTGGCGTGGCGATCGCTCTACATATATGGCATCCTGCACGGCCTCTTTTGCGGGTGGTGCCATAGACGGTTCTATGGGCGACATGACGCTCTGGGCAGGCAGCATCTTTCGCGGAGCAGCGTCTTTGGCGGTGAGGGATTTGAGTTCATCGTCGGGGCTGAAGTTGAGACCCAGGGCCGCAATAATTCGATCGGGGTTGTTGTTCAGTCCGGCAACTAGAGGCATGAGCTGCGTTAGTCGCGGTTCGAGCACGGTTAGGGTAGCCAAAATAAAGCTAGCAGAGGGGCGACGCTGGCCGTCGTCATTAACCCAGATGGCGAGCTGGGCGAGCCAATCTTGATTGTCGCGGTAGTAATTAAGCCATCGGTGCTTGAGGGATTGACGTAGCTGTTGAACGTTCACAGGTTGGGGGGAGAATTGGGATGACGTAGAGCAAAGGCTAACGTATCACGATTCTTCACCCGTCCTGCAATCTTGTGACGTTCTGCAACTCCCTCAGCGACCTCGGCGCACTTGCTAAACGACTACACCATCATGAGATCAAGCTCTGCTTCCTTCGTCTGTGGTCCTGCTGGGTTGAGGTAGAAGTCAGACAGTAGGGCAAAGAGGTCCCGGTCTTGGGCATCGTTGGGTACTATGCCTTCGGGCTGAGCCAAGAGCTGGTCAGCAATGTTGAGGTAGTAGTCGCAGACGTAGTTGAGGGCAGGCTCGGTTTCCGCCATCTCAAACAGGGTCTTGCCCTTAACACGAGACACGCGGATATCTTCGATTAGCGGCAGAATCTCAAGCACCGGCATGGGCACTTCCTCGATGTACTTGTCGATTAGGTCGCGCTTAGAGGTGCGGTTGCCGATGAGGCCAGCCAGACGTAGGGGGTGGGTGCGGGCCTTCTCCCGGACAGAGGCGGCAATACGGTTGGCGGCAAACAGGGCATCGAAGCCGTTGTCCGTGACAATCATGCAGTAGTCAGCGTAGTTTAGCGGAGCCGCAAAGCCACCGCACACCACGTCACCTAGCACGTCAAACAAGATCACGTCGTACTCGTCAAAGGCGTTTAGCTCTTTGAGCAGCTTCACGGTTTCACCGACAACGTAGCCGCCGCAGCCTGCCCCAGCAGGGGGACCGCCCGCTTCGACGCAGTCAACGCCGCCGTAGCCCTTGTAGATCACATCTTCAGGCCACACGTCTTCGTAGTGGTAATCCTTCTCTTGCAGGGTGTCGATGATGGTTGGGATCAAGAACCCCGTGAGGGTAAAGGTGCTGTCGTGCTTAGGGTCGCAGCCAATCTGCAGCACTTTCTTACCGCGCTTTGCCAAAGCGACCGAGATGTTGCAGCTGGTGGTGGATTTACCAATGCCGCCTTTGCCGTATACCGCTAGTTTCACGTGAGTATCTCCTTGATTGCGTTATGCTTGTTCGCTTTTGGGGCGGGTGCCAATGGGTGCGCAGTTGGCGCTGAGGGGTCTGTTACTGAAGTCAGGTCTATTGGGCGAGAGGTCCTGCTGGTGCTAGATGGTGCCGATCCTCAATGCTCCAAAGATGATGCTGTTTGGTGGCTTGAGCTTGGGGCTACCTAGGTTTGGGTTATCTGTCAGCTTAGTTTTGTCCGTTGGGTTTACCTTACGATGTCCAGTCCTGTAGGCATTATTGTTCAACATCTCCAGGAAGCAAAGGGAATGAAAAATTAGTTGACATAGTGAGGCTGACTTAGTGAGCATAAAATTTATCAAGATGCATTTAAAGCAGGCTCAATGGC
>JBARYO010000520.1:0-4461 GCA_049647905.1 Elainellaceae cyanobacterium
GGCCGAAGACGCGCAGATCAGGATGGGCATGGTCATCATGGCCTTGTGCGTCATGGGCATGGTTATCAGCACCATGGCCAGCCGTTGTTATTTCAGGTGTGGTATCAACCATAGGTATCGCGCCTCGTATTATGACTCTTGGCCCCCTTCCCCATGGTGAGGAAGGGGAGGAATTATGCCGACGGCTCTGGCTCAGCCTCGTCCAGCTGAACGCCCTGGCCGTACTCATAGGGTCCATGCCGCAACACTGGCAGCACCTCCCAGTTCTCAATAATCGGCGGCGACTCTGTGGTCCATTCGAAGGTGAGGGCCCTCCAGGGGTTACCCACCGCTTTCTCACCGCTAATCCAGCTCCAGACCACGTTTACCAAGAAGGGCAGGACTGAGATACCCAACACAAACGCCCCGAACGTGCAGAGCTGGTTTAGGGTTTGGAACTTAGGATCGTACATGGCCACACGGCGAGGCATGCCCTGCAAACCCAAGTTGTGCATGGGCAAGAAAGTGAGATTGGTGCCAATGAACGTCAAGATAAAGTGGACCTTACCCAACCCTTCGTTGAGCATCCGCCCGGTCATTTTAGGGAACCAGTGGTAAATACCCGCATAGAGGCCAAATACGGAGCCACCGAACAGCACGTAGTGGAAATGGGCCACCACGTAGTACGTGTCATGGGCATGGATATCTACCGGAGCGGCCCCTAGGGTGACGCCGCTGAGACCGCCAATAACGAACATCAGCAGTAGGCCGATGGCGAACAGCATAGCGCTGTTGAGGCGAATTTTGCCGCCCCACATGGTGGCTACCCAGCTAAAGATTTTGACCCCGGTCGGGACAGAGATCACTAGCGTCGAAATGGTGAAGAATAGGCGCATCCAGGGCGGGGTGCCGCTGGTGAACATGTGGTGAACCCACACGAATAGCCCAACGAAGCTGATGGCCAAGCTCGAGTAGGCGATCGCCTTGTAGCCAAAAATAGGTCGACGGGAGTGGACCGGAATCACCTCCGACATGATGCCGAAGATAGGCAAAATCATCAGGTACACCGCCGGGTGGGAGTAGAACCAGAACAAGTGCTGGTACATCACCACATCGCCGCCAGCCTCCGGGCGAAAGAAGGAGGTGCCAAAGTTGATGTCAAACAAAAGCAGAATCAGGCCCGCGGCCAATACGGGGGTGGAGCACAGCGCCAAAATCGACGTGGCAAAAATCGACCAGCAAAATAGGGGCATGTCGTTCCAGCCCATGCTGGGTACCCGCATTTTCACCAGGGTGACAATGAAGTTCACCGCCCCCAGAATCGATGAGGTTCCGGCAAAAATGATGGCCAGAATCCACATGCTCTGGGCGGTATTGGCCGTAATTAGACTGAGAGGTGGGTAGCTGGTCCAGCCGCTCTGGGCTCCGCCAAAAAAGAAGCTGCCCAGCAGCAGCATTCCAGAGGGGGGCAGCATCCAGAAGGCGATCGCGTTGAGGTTGGGGAACGCCATGTCGCGGCACCCTATCATCAGCGGGATCAAATAGTTGCCGAAGCCCCCAATCGCCGCAGGCACGATCCACATGAAAATCATGATGGTGCCGTGGTTGGTCAAAAAGGCGTTGTAGAGGCTGGGGTCGAGGAGGTCAGAATCGGGGGTGGCAAGCTCGGCGCGCATGGCTAGCGCCATGAGACCACCAATGAGATAGAACGTAAAAGCTAGGACAAGGTACTGAATACCGATGACCTTATGGTCAATATTGTAGGTAAAGTACTCATACCATCGCCAAGCTTTGCGATCGCTATGATCAGGTCCAGTATCGTACTGACCCATGGGAAGTTGTGCTTGAGCCATAGTGACTGTTTATAGGTACTGCTTGAAGTGCAAAGCGTGACGCTGCGACGGATGTCTTTTAAGACGCGATTGAGCTGCAGCGATAGGCCAATCATTGCGCCTCAACGGTGCCGATGCGTTGATAGCTGACGGATTGCCCCGTGCTGGCCGCTACTGTGGCTGGTGCTGGCCGTTGACAAAGGCAACCGTCTGATTCGGTGTGACTGTCTCGGCGACTCGGTTCTCCTCTAGCCATTGCATATACTCATCGGGCGTTTGCACAATCACTTGACTGCGCATGCCGCCGTGGTACGCGCCGCACAGCTCAGCGCAAACAATAGGATAGGTTCCTGGCTTGTTGGCAATAAAGCGTAGCTGCGTCTCCTTTCCAGGAAGTGCATCCTGTTTAAGGCGAAACTCGGGTACCCAGAAGGAGTGAATCACATCTTGAGCCGACAGGTTGAGCTGCACATCTTGATCGGACGGGATATGGAGTTCGCCGCTGATGATGCCATCGTCTGGATAATTAAATAGCCAGGCGTACTGCATTCCCGTCACGTTGATGACAACATCAGGGTATCCAGCCTTAGGGCCAGCCCCGAAGCCATACTTGGTTTTGTTCTGCGCAAAATCATCTGGTCGATTCTCTGGCGGGTTGGCCTCTGCCAGTAGCGGGGCTCTACCTTCCAAAGCGATCCCTGTCATAGTCAGATCGGCCTGAGCCAGTAGCGTTGTGTCACCGGCGTCATGGATCATGACTAAATCAGCCATGTGGTCATGGCTCAGGCTAGGGGATAGTCCGCCCATTTGCTGAAATACATCGACGCTGTAGACCCCAACGCCAATGACGACAATCGCGGGAATCGCGGTCCAAAATGCTTCCAGGGGCAGGTTCCCTTCGATAGGGCTACCATCGCCCATATCGCCAGGGCGCTGGCGATACCGAATTGCAAAGTAAATGATTGTGCCCTCAACCACCAGGAAAAACGCCGTGGCGATCATCATCAACACATCAAACAGGTTATCGACCAACCCAGCCTGAACTGAGGCCTGAGCAGGGAGAAGACCATGATGTTGCCCGACCCATAGACTGACTAAGGTGACAAAAACGCCAGCGACTAAGGTTAACAGTGGAGTTGGAATTTGTTTCATACGGTATGTGCGCATGGTTGCTATTCAGATTCTAGAAGCGGACAATGCCTGACTGCGGGATTCTTTGCATTTGCTTTAGTAAGTAAGACAGTGCGTAATAGTTCGTTACGTTGAAGGGGATGCCAACGCTAAAGCTGCTGGAGATAACTGCCTCGTGGTGGTGCATCGCAATAGGACTGCCGCCGAACGAAATTACTGCCGTATCTCTAGCACTCCACCTCTAAACATGAACCAGTCCTGGCACAATAGTTAACATAGATGACCGTGCCGTTCCGCCAATCGCCGACCTTCCAGAGGCAACCCAATTGAATCTCGAATCCCAGCAGCGTATTTCTATATCTTTATCGACGTTGCTCACGGTTGCTGCCGCTGGTTTGGCTGCCGTGACGCTGTGGCAATTGCGCAGTTTGCTGATCCTGCTGCTGATTGCCACTGTCCTAGCTTCAGCGATCGCCCCCATTGTCAATTGGGCTGAACAGTGGCGTATTCCCCGCTGGATTACCGTAATTCTGGTCTATCTCACCATCATTTCTGGGCTGACGGGGTTCATCATTCTCATCGGCCCATCTCTGTTTGAGCAACTCCAGCGGCTAATTCGGCAGGTGCCGCTGTCACTGGATAACGTTGTCGTCATCGTTGAAGACTGGGTTTCTCGCGAAAGCGATGCTCGCCCGGATTTGGTGAGCGATTTGTTTAGCCAAGTTATTGACGTCCAAGGGTTGACATCCTGGGCCATCCGCTCCACCCAGCAGCTGTTGAGACGCTCGGTTAGCATTACGACGGGGTTGGTGGGTGGTGTCTTCAGCGTTGTGCTGGCCATCTTCATCTCCGGCTACATGGTGTCTGATAGCCGCAAACTTATCCGAGGGCTGGTCAGCCTGCTGCCTCAACCTTGGGATGAGCGCCTCGCCGCTCAAATGACCCCCATTAGCACCCGCATTGGCAGCTACGTCCGGGGACGAATTTTGGTGTCAGCCATTTTAGGTGTCATTATCACCACAACGCTGCGGTTTATCGGTCTGTCGGATTTTGCCCTTGGCTTAGGGGCGATCGCCGGGGTCACAAACCTCATTCCATTTATTGGTCCCTTTCTAGGTGCAATTCCGGCTCTCGTCATTGCGATTTCCCAAGGGTGGTGGACCATTTTGTGGGTTGCCGTTTTATTTGCTGTAGTACAAAATCTCGAAACCTACGTCCTGGACCCCCTGCTGGTTGGATCATCGGTGGGGGTTCACCCGCTGTATCAGCTGCTGGCGGTACTGGGGGGAACCCAAGTGCTGGGCATCATTGGTGCCATCATTGTTCCCCCCTGGATTGCCGGTGCTGCCGTGCTGGTGGAAAATCTATACTTACAGCCCAAGCTGTTGATGGAGAAACGCTCAGCACGGTCGAGGCGAATCCCTACAAAAGCTCCTGCCGTTAGTGGCTGATGGGACGTACATTCGATGCGTATTAGACATTCCTTTTTGCCGCTAGTAGGACTTGCTCTGGTCTTCCT
>JBARYO010000521.1:0-4948 GCA_049647905.1 Elainellaceae cyanobacterium
CGGGCTCCCCCAGGGGATTCATGAATCCAATCAAAATCGCGCCCGGTTTCATCCAGTTGAAGCCCGGCTCCTCATCGCTGCCTGGCTGAGTGCTGCACACGGTCAGCAAAATTTCGGCGTCTCTCCAAAGCTGGCCGGCATCGCTGACGATTGTTGCCCCCGCGCTCTGGTACGCCTCGTCTGAAAAGAAGGCACTATCTCCCGCCCCCGATTCAACATGGACCTCAAACCCAGATTTAATCAGTCGCGCTACCACCTCGGGCGTTAGTGCCACGCGACGCTCATCAAAGCCGTTTTCTTTAACGACAGAAATTCTCATGAACTCTCCTTTTACCAACAGATTTTAAGCGCCTAAAGTCATAGACCCTCGCTATGGACCCCGGGCCACAGACCTAAACACAACGCAGGTCTGCCCAACGCTAAGACTATACATTCGAGAGATTGCACAACAAACAGACGCCACAACGCGCCTTTTGCACTTGCCGCCACAGTCACAGTTTGTCGCTGGCGCAAGTATTTCAAAACGCAAGTATTTCAAAACACAGCTATGCCATGATATCCTCACCACGTCTATGATCCCCGGCGGCACAGCGCCTATGGGCGAATGGTCGGGAATGCGTAAAGCTCATGCTCGGCAAAGGGTTGACAGGTTTGTCCCGAGTAGCGATCGCCAGCGGCGAGGAGAATATGCCCTTTGGCTATTATTTAGATTCGGTTTAAGATTTGTCACAGTCGAATTTGCCAAGACACGGTACCATAGCGTGCCAATACCATGATGACCTGGTCCAACGGTAGGCTAAGCGCGGCTCTGCAGCCAGTATGTTGTCATCTGCCCTCGCCCCTTGACTTCTATGGTCCCTCGCTGCTCTAGGCGATAGTGATCCTTAAGTGCAGCATAGACCTCAGCAGTGACTTGAATAGCGCTAGGCTCCCCCTGGGATTCCATCCGGCTCGCAACGTTAACCGTATCGCCCCACAGATCGTAGATAAACTTACGAATCCCAATCACACCAGCCACCACAGGGCCAGTGTGGATGCCGATACGCAGCTGAAATGGCGTATGGTCGCTCTGTGACTCAAGATCTCGGCTGAATTTGGCAATCTCGGCCTGCATGTCCAGGGCCATGTCCGCGATCGCCGCCACGTGGTTGGCGCTGCGGGTGGGAATGCCTCCCGCCACCATATAGGCATCGCCAATCGTCTTAATTTTCTCTAGACCATGGACATCCGCCAGCTTATCGAAGCTAGAGAAAATGCTGTTCAGCACATCGACGATGCCGGAGGGGGCAATACGTGCGGCCACTGAGGTGAAGTCCACAATGTCGGCAAACAGAATCGTTGCTTCATCAAACCGCTCGGCGATCGCCTGTCCGTCTTGCTTTGATTTCAGCTCTTTAGCAATGGGTTGGGGCAAAATATTGAGCAGCAGTCGCTCTGACTTGTGCTGCTCTTCCAATAGCGCCATTTCAGCCAGCTTGCGCACGGTAATATTCTGAACCGTGCCTTCGTAGTAACAGATTCTACCATTGTCATCTCGCACAACCCGCGCATTCTCTGCTGTCCAGATGACAATGCCATCTTTTCGACGCACTCGCGCCTCAAAGTTTGAGATTGTGTTGTTGGCTTCAACTTCAGCCACAAACTCGCTGCGTCGATTGACGTCAACATAGAGGTGATTCACGCTGTCGACGTGGGTTATCAAATCCTCTGCAGAACTATAGCCGTACATCTCTACCAGCGCCGGGTTGACGCTGATGTATTGTCCTGCAGGTGACGTTTGAAAGATGCCTTCCGCCGCATTCTCGAAAATACTGCGGTACTTTTCTTCGGCCTGACGCAGCGCTGATTGGGCCTGCTTTTGCTGGGTAATATCCCGCGCAACCCAAATGACGCAGTTGTCGGGCATGGGAGACACACTGGCCGTAAACCAAGCCTCCTGACTGCTGTTTTCGACGGGAAGGGAATACTCAAACACCAGGGTTTGCCCTGTGTTGAGGGCGCGCTGAATGTTAATGATGAACTGCGCTGCCGCCTCGTGGGGCAGCACGTCGTAAACTGATTTGCCGACGCGCTCTAGTTCCGGTCCGTAAAGCAGCTCAGAGCTTGTCGATACAATTTTGCGGTAGTGGCCACCGGCATCAAAGACGGCAATGTAATCCGTCATGGCTGCGAACAACGCTTTCAGCTCAGCCTCCGACGACCGCAGGGCTCGCTCCATACGCTGTCGCTCTGAAACCTCCTCGAACAGGCGCTGATTTAGGTCTTGAAGCGTGCGAGTCCGTTCAGCCACCTTGCTCTCTAACTCAACCTTGGCAGATTTGAGCTCAGCCACTGCCTGCTTGCGCGCCGTAATGTCTTCTACGGTGCCCTCATAGTAGAGGCTGCGGCCTGACTCATCCTTGACCACACGGGCATTCTCTGAAATCCAAATCAGCTGCCCATCTTTGCGGTACACCTGAGATTCGAACGTAAACACTTCTCCATGGGCCTCTAGAGCCGCCACAAATTCATTGCGTCGATTGGGGTCAACGTAGAGCTGTTTTTGAACACTGGTCAGACTGACCATCAGCTCATCCGTCGAGCTATAGCCATAAATTCTGGCTAAGGCTGGGTTGGCGCTCAAATACTGCCCTTCTGGCGTCGTTTGGAAAATTCCCTCAGCGACCCGTTCAAAGATGCTGCGGTAGTTTGTTTCAGCCTGCTTGAGTTTGAGGGCAGCCTGTTTTCTTTCGGTAATATCGATTCCCACCGTAAAGACTGCCGGAGCCTCGTTGTGGTTGTACTTCTGAGCCATAATCAAGAAACTGCGCAGCGTGCCGTTGATGTTGGCGTGGATTTCTTTGCTGGCATAAGGCTGCTGGCTGTCAAAGACCTGCTGCACAAAATCGCTGAAGTCTTGCCCTGTCTGTAAAAAGCCGATGTCCTGGTTTGCAAAAGCTTCCGGGGGCAAATTAAACAAGCCAGAGAGATGGCGATTGACCCCTAGATAGCGGAGGTCGGCGCTGATCCAAGACACGATGCCGGGGACCGCATCGAGAGCGGCTTCGAGCTGAGCCTTTGTGTTTTTCAGCTCGTCTTCAGCGTTACGGCGTTCCGTCACATCGATACCGACAGCAAATGCCGCCTGACTATCGCTGTATTTTTGCACCACCATCAGGTAAGTGCGGCGCTGACCGCTCACGGTCGCCGTGAATTCGCGATAGGCCTCCCGGGATTCTTGAGCAAAGAAATCGCGCATGAAATCGGCAAATTCAGAGCTCGCTTTGAGAAAGCCGATGTCTTGCCCCAGAAAATCTTTTGGCGTTAGATCAAACATGCTGGCCAGCTGAGCATTGACGCCGCGATAGCGCATGTCCTCGCCGATCCAAGAGACGATGCCGGGAATCGTCTCCAGCACTGCCTTGAATTGATCCTCGGATGTTCTCCGAGCGGTAATGTCTCGCAGAATCACTAGGGCAGCATCCTCCTGACAGGGGAACACTCGCACCTCTTCATATTGAATGCGATCGCCAAAGCGGAGTTCTTGCTCAAACACCTGACCAATGCCAGTATCTAGCACCTGACGAATGGCCTGGAGATGCTGCTGGGCAATATTATCTGGGAGAACGTCGGTAATATGCTGGCCGATGACGTCAGTATCGCTGCTATCGCCGCTGATGTAGTCCGGAAACATTCCACTACTGACTCTGTCTCGATAGATGCCGTCGCGGCTGACAATCGTCATTAGGTCCGGAATCGCAGCTAGTACCGCTTGCTTTTGTACTTCGCTTGCCTTAAGCGCCAGCAAAATCCGCTGCCGTTCAGCAATTTCTTCAATCAGAAAGTCGTTTGATTCCCGCAGGGCAGCAGTGCGGTCTTCAACCTGGTGCTCTAAATTTAGCTTCAGCTTGTGGTTAGCGGCTTCCGCCTGTCGACGGGCTGTAACGTCAACGCAGTACCCTTCATAAGACGCGATCGCCCCATCATCACCCCGGACAGCTCGGATGTAGTTTGATAGGCACAGGGTTGTTCCATCCCGCCTTTGAGTACAGGCTTCAAAGTCTTGAACCACAGCATCGTGCTCAATCAACTCGGCAAAGCGTTGACGGTCGGCGGCATCCTTAAATAGGGGATACCTCCCGCCACCTGAAATGAGATCTTCGGGCGTAGAGTAGCCTAGCAGTCGGGCCAGTGCAGCGTTAGCGTAAAGGTATTCGCCACTTGGCGCTACCTGAAAGAAGCCGAGGAGCGCTTTGTCAACCTCACCTTTAAACTCTTGCAGGGCATGATGGGCCAGCCGAATCTCATGCTTATCTCCTTCCAACTCGGTGACGCGCTGCCGCAGGTGAAGGAGCTCGTCGTAAAGCTGCTCGCGAGTCAACTGCTCATCAGAATCTTGGCGGGGTAAGTGATGATTGTGGCCAACAGCCCCAGACCCGTCGATAGAAGAAGGATTTCCGTCGGACAATGGAAATTTTATCTCTCTAGAACTAGAAGAAGTCGTCATCGTAAGGAACTAGGTCTCAGGTTGACGATATTGGACACAGTAAGGCTGCAGTGTCGAGCCCTAGTAGACACTCCGAACATGCACCACGTCAAACCATTCGATAGCATGGCTGAACTGCAACACCCGCGAACCCCTGATGCACTTTCGCATCTGCAAAGTGCTACATACAAGCATCGCACAAAAGCGATAGAACCCGTTTTGTCTCCGGGGGCACTTAGCGTAAGCTAAACCCGGATACTTAGCGCGAGCTAGACCCGGATACTTAGCGTAAGCTAAACCCGGATACTTAGCGTGAGTTACAGGTTAATACACCCCTAAAATCGCAAATCCCTACATAATTCAGAAACTCTTCACAGAAAGTCTCGGCGCTTGTAGATACCTTATCCTGAAAAAAGTTTGAGCTGCCATTACCCCAGCGGGTATCTCGTGACTAGAGTAACCAACCTATGGGCAAAGCAGGGT
>JBARYO010000522.1:0-5038 GCA_049647905.1 Elainellaceae cyanobacterium
ACGGTAGGATAGTTCCCACTCGCGGCCCATGTAGCACAAAATTCCGATCAGTCTCGGTAATGTTTCGCTAGCCAAAGCCCTTTGCTCTGCTCTCTAGTTCCCACAGGCCGATTGCGCCAGCCGTACCTGCGATCGCAATCTTATCTCCACTGGGATGCCAAGCTAGGCACGAGCATCCGCCGTCTGGAAACTTGAGCACTTTAGTGGGCGTCTTCTTCATCTCCCAGAAGCAGACCTTGCCATCTTCCCCTGCTGACGCCAGCATCGATGTCTGGGGGCGAAACGCGATCGCATTGACGCGGTCCGTATGGTGTTGCAACACCTGCGATCGCCAGTCCCGCTTGCTGCCATCGCTGCGGAGCCACACCGTAACCCCTTCGACGCAGGCTGCCGCCAGCAAGGGGGCTCCCGACTGACCTACAACATTAGACCAGGCCACCTGCCGCACTTTACCCGGAAAGCCCTGCATCAGCCAGGGCGGCGGGTTGCCCCATTCCACGACCGTCAGCGTTCGGTCCAGATTGCCAGACGCCAAATAACGACCGTCATCAGACCAAGCGGCATATAGGCTTGCCCCTGGGACGGCGATGACCTTGGGGTCCGCGCCCCAATCAGCGGCCTCCCACACTTTGATTCCCCCATGACCACTGATGGCGAGCCGCTGCCCGTTGGGATGCCATGCCAGGTGAAGGGCAGAAGAGTTTTGAAAATCGAGTTCTGCTATGGGACTGTCTTGAGCGACCTGAGCGTCCCAAATCTTTACCTCAGCGCCAATGCCGTAGGCGAGGCATGGCTGGGTGGGGTGCCAAGCTAGTTGATCAATCCAAGCGCCGGAGTGAGCCTGGCGAAATGCGACGGGATACGTTTGCTGCGAATTTGGCTGCAGCGACCACACCACCAGGTCTCCGCTCTGTCCGGCGGCAGCGAGATATTGCCCATCGGAAGAAAAGCCCAAGCTACTCATGGCTTCGTCAGCGGCAGGCCGCAGCGTGACGCGGCATTGGTCAGCGCTGCGGGTCCAGTCAAACAGGATTACCTCCCCTTTCGAAGATGTCGCGGCTATCCAAGCCCCATTGGGAGACCAGGCGATCGCCGTCACATAGTCGGTTAAGCGATCGCGCCAGCGCTGGGTGAGAGCTAGCGATTGTCCCGTCACGCGAGGCAAGTGCGAAAGCCGCTGCGCAGCTCGGCCTCGTCTAGGTTGCGGCCAATAAACACCATCTCGCTGCGGCGAGACTCGTCTGACTTCCAGGGGCGATCGCTACGCCCGTCAAAAATCATATGCACCCCCTGAAACACATAGCGGTTTGGTTCGTCTGCCAGATTGAGGATACCTTTGGTGCGAAAGATATCTGGGCCTTTCGTTTCCAGCAGTTTGCTCACCCAGGCGCTGAGCTTGTCGCCGTCCAGCGGCTGCTCTTCCACAATGGCAAAGGAGTATACCGATTCGTCGTGCTCGTGGGCATCTTCGCTGAGGAATTCAGGGTCTACCTCCAAGGCCCGGTCCAAGTCAAAAGCTTTGACCCCCAGAATGGTCTCAATGGGCAGCTCGGAGTTCTGGGTGCGGTAGATTTTAACCATGGCATTCATGTCCAAGATGCGGCGCTCCAGTTCGGCGAGATCGGCCTCGGAAACCAGGTCAATTTTGTTGAGCAAAATCACATCGGCAAAGGCAATTTGCTCCTCAGCCTCGTCGCTATCCCAATGCTGGTGAATGTGCTTGGCGTCCACAACGGTGATGACAGCATCCAGGGCCAGCTGGGACTGGATATCTTCATCGACAAAGAAAGTTTGAATCACAGGAGCTGGGTCGGCCAAGCCCGTAGTTTCGATCACCAAGTGATCAAATTGATCGCGCCGCTGCATGAGGTTGCCAATGATGCGAATCAGGTCGCCTCGCACGGTGCAGCAGATGCAGCCGTTGTTCATTTCAAAGATCTCTTCATCGGCGTCGATCACAAGCTGGTTGTCGATCCCCACTTCGCCAAATTCATTGACGATGACCGCCACCTTTTTGCCGTGCTCGTAGGTCAAGATGCGGTTGAGCAGGGTCGTTTTGCCTGCACCGAGATAGCCGGTCAGTACCGTCACTGGAACTGTGGTCGCCATAGCGTTTCACTGCTGTCATGTGAGCGTATCAACAGTAACGATAGCGGGACCTCTGAAAAGTTTGTGGTGAACAGTATTGCCATACGCGCGGCGGGCGGTAATACTTTTGCGTTGTGAAGATTGCGCCTTCACTCCCCTTGGGCCAGCTTAGCCACTGCCGCCTTAACATCGCCCTGGGCGATCGCTGCGACTGCCCCGTGAATCTTGAACGTTTGGGGGGGCTGACTCATCACCGCGATCACGGTTTCGATGGGCGGACAGCCCGGTTCATAGCACTGGAGCTGACTAACAGAGATGGGCACCTGGTCAGGCATTGTCAACGCCTCGTAAACCCAGGTCTTGATCTGCCGAAGTTTCTCGGGGTCAGCGGCAGGTTTCTGCTGCTTGAATAGACTCATGATGAACCATCCTCATCGATTGGCAATCGTACCGTAACCGTCGTTCCCTTTCCCACTTTGCTGGCCACCGCCACCCTGCCCTGCATCAGATCCACGAACTGCTTCACAATGCTCAGTCCTAACCCCGTTCCGGGAATATTGCTGGCGTTGCGGCCCCGGTGAAATGGCTCGAATAGGGCGCGGCGATCGCCCAAGGGAATGCCGATTCCTTCGTCTTTGACCTGAAGAATGAGCTGCTGCCGCTTGGCGAGCTTAAGAGAGATAGCCTTCTCAGGCGGCGTATAGCGGATGGCGTTGGAGAGCAGGTTGGTCAATACTGACCACAGCAAACGCTCGTCTAGGCGAACCACGAGCTGACGGCTGCGGCAGGAAAATTGGACTGGATTTTCGGGCCTGCGGTATTCTCGCTGCATTAATATAGCTTGGCAAAAGGCGACTAAATCCACGGGCTGACAGGTCACCTCCAGACGATTGGCCTCAATTTTGCCGATGGTCAAGATGTCGTCGATCATTTGGGTCATGCGCTCGACGCTAGCGCTGATACTGAGCAGGTAGCCCGCTTTCTCCTGAGGCTGGAGCTGGGCGTCGTAGCGGTTGAGGGAGGAGACCGACAGAGCGATGGTGTTGAGCGGGTTACGAAACTCGTGGCACACCATGGAGACAAACCGCGATCGCATTTCGCTGAGCTCCTGCAGCTTTTGGTTGGCCTGCTGCAGCCGTGCGGTTCTCTCCTGCACCTTTAGCTCTAGCTCTTCGTTGGCTCGCTGCAGCACCTGCTCCGCCCAGCGCCGCTTTGTGATGTCGCGAAAGGTGACCACTGCGCCAATCAGCTGCCCCGCCTCGTCGCGCATGGGGGTGCTGATGTATTCCACCGGGAAGCTGGTGCCGTCCTTACGCCAAAACACCTCATCCGTGACGCGGCGCACGCTGCCATCCTGAAAGGCGGCGTAGATGGGGCAGCTTTCTCGCGGGTAGGGGCTGCTGTCGTCGTGGGAATGGTGCAGGACTCGGTGCATCGATTTGCCAATCAGCTCCTCCATTGGCCAGTCAATCATCGCCGCCGCCGCCGGATTGACGAAGGTAACGTTGCCCTCAAGATCCAGTCCGTAAACCCCTTCACCGACGGCATTGAGAATCAGCTGATGCTGGCGACGCAGCTGCTCTAATGTTTGGTCTGGCGACTGATCTGGAGATTGTGGGTCTTGTTGGGGCAGTGGAGATAGTTGAGACAGCGGCTTATGCGCCATGGGCTAGTTCTAGAACGGTTATGCAAAAGTGTATTGCAGTACACCACAATAATGCGAGTTAGCGATTAAGTAAAAGAAGAGGGCAAAGATCACATTACACAATAACTCTACAAGTTTCTGCTCTCAATTCTCACCGTGTATTATGTCTAATTCTTCCGAATGAAGACAGTATTAGTTATCGAAGATGAGACGCCAACTCGCAGCATTTTTCTGAAATGTTTAGAGTTTGAGGGGTTTCAGGCATTGGGGGCCAGCAACGGTAGTGACGGGGTGGCGATCGCCCAGACCCAAAGCCCCGATCTAGTCGTATGCGATATCATGATGCACGATATTGATGGCTACTCGGTGCTCTCAACCCTGCGGCGCTCTCAGCCCACGGCGGCGATTCCGCTGATTTTTCTCACCGCTAAGGTGACCATGACAGATCTGAGGCGCGGCATGGAGCTAGGCGCTGACGATTACCTCACCAAGCCCTGCACCGTGGAGCAGTTTCTGACGGCAATCAACGTCAGGCTAAAGCGCCAAGAGGAGCTGTCCCGCCAGAGCCAGAGGGCCTCGAGCGACCTGCAGAGCACGGGCCGCGATCGCGTCAAGCTCACCCAGCCCAACAGTATTTTTCCCGACTGCCCCCAGCTCTCTGCTGTCTTCCGCTTCATTGAGGTTCATTATCGCCAGTCCATCAACCTCAGCGATGTGGCCCAGGAGGCCGGCTACTCCCCGGCGTACCTTACCAGCCTGGTGCAAGAGCACACGGGGCGCACGGTGAAGCGCTGGATTATTGAGCGGCGGATGGCCCAGGCAAGACGTCTTCTCATTGACACCGCCCAAACGGTGCGGCAGATTGCAGAATCTTTGGGCTATGCCGATGCAGGATATTTTACGCGGCAGTTTCGCAAGTTTCACGGCGTCTCTCCTAAGGCTTGGCGGCAAGAATCTGTAGCGAAGCTAACGAATTGACCCTTGATTTTGTTCAAGGAAACAACTGCGAAAGAAAGTCCCAGTCAAGTTCTAAAGATGATCCAATGCGGTTTGAGCTAATTCTTGGTACGTTACAGAGCAATACGCTTGGTGACTCAAAGAAAAATGGAGCTCAAGGGCTAGCTAGCGGTCGAGTTTGCACAGCGGAAATTAGGTAACAAAAACTATGGTTTTTACAGCGACGAATTTTACGGCAGGGTCAGCGCAGCGGTGGGACAACCTGGA
The DNA here is from genome assembly GCA_049647905.1 of Elainellaceae cyanobacterium. Taxonomy (GTDB): domain Bacteria; phylum Cyanobacteriota; class Cyanobacteriia; order CAKZMO01; family CAKZMO01; genus JBCCAG01. The sequence continues at coordinate 4,958 of JBARYO010000522.1, forward strand.
CTGCGATCGCGGTGAGCTTTCCGATTTGCAGCTCAAGTGCGTCATCTGCGGCGGCACCCACTTCACCCGCGACCACTGGGA
>JBARYO010000523.1:0-3291 GCA_049647905.1 Elainellaceae cyanobacterium
CATCTTGAATTAGAAATCCCAATAGGTGTGACAGCCGAAGAACATCATGTATAATTAGGGTTTTGGGAACGATCGAGAGAGGAAGGTTAATGTCGCGATATCGAGGTCCCCGCCTCAGGGTGGTGCGTCGGCTAGGAGAGCTTCCAGGGCTTACCCGGAAGTCGGCTCGCCGCGCCTATCCCCCGGGCCAGCATGGTCAAGGTCGTCGTAAACGGTCTGAGTATGCGGTGCGCTTGGAGGAGAAGCAGAAGCTTCGCTACAACTACGGTCTGACTGAGCGCCAGCTGCTCCGCTACGTCAAGCGTGCTCGTCGCGCCACTGGCTCTACCGGGCAGGTCTTGCTGCAGCTGCTTGAAATGCGTTTGGATAACACCATATTTCGCTTGGGTATGGCCCCGACTATTCCATCAGCTCGTCAGCTGGTGAACCATGGTCACATTCTGGTAAATGGTCGTCGGGTAGACATTCCGAGCTACCAATGCCGTCCTGGCGAAGTCATCAACGTGCGCGATCGCGATAGTTCAAAGGCGCTGGTGGAAACGAACCTACAGTTCCCTGGCCTAGCTAATCTGCCCAGCCATCTTGAGTTTGACAAAGCGAAGCTAGAGGGCAAGGTGAACGGCGTCATTGATCGGGAGTGGATTGCACTGCAGATCAATGAGCTGCTGGTGGTGGAGTACTATTCGCGTCAGGCCTAACCGCCGATCTGCGACATGGTGCGTCCGTAGAGGCCACTGTCTGTACCGCTCTCCCGCTGCTTAAAGTTAACCTCGGGTTTGATCTGGATTAGGTGCCTCACCTGATCCAGCAGCTCGTGGGTTGGCGTACCTGACCGGAGGGCTGACTTCAGGTCAAGCTGTCCTGCTTCATTGAGAAGACAGGGACGGAGCCACCCGTCTGCCGAGAGCCGCATCCGATTGCAGCGATCGCAAAAGCATTCTGACATCTGGCTGATAAACCCGACGGTACCCACTGCGCCGGGAATCTGAAAGACGTCGGCAGGGCCATTTCCGGCAACCTCTCCCGTGGTCAGCCCCCAACGCTGCCGGATTTGCTGACGCAGCGTTTCAGATGGCACCCACTGGCGATCGCCAAACAGCTCGGGGTTGCCAATGGGCATGAATTCAATGAAGCGCACATGCCAGTTCCGTTCTAGGGTGAGAGCCGCTAGATCTAGAACTTCCCCGTCGTTGACGCCAGGGATAACAACAACGTTGAGCTTAAGCGGATTAAATCCAACGCGATGGGCCGCTTGAATTCCTTGCCAAACCTGCTGCCAGCGCATTTGGCTATGTCCCCCAGTGATTTGAGCAAAGATCTCTGGGTCAAGGGAATCTAGGCTAATGTTCAACCGCCTTAATCCAGCCTCATATAGAGGATGCGCCAGTTCAGCAAGGCGAAACCCATTGGTTGTCATCGCTAAATCTTGGGTCTGGGGTAGGGCCGCAATTCGTCGTACAACATCGGTAATGTCACGGCGCAGCAGCGGTTCCCCTCCCGTCAGGCGAAATCGTGTGAAGCCGCTGGGGATAAAGACCTCTGCCAGCAATAGCATTAGTTCGTCGAGGTTCAGCCAGTCGTCTGGGGGCATGAACGCCAGATTGTCTGCGTCAGGCATGCAGTACTGGCAGCGAAAGTTGCAGCGATCGATGAGGCTGATGCGAAGATAGTCGATAGTCATGTAGACAGCAATCGGCTCAGTAAGGGCAGTACTGTGACAATAGCGCTAAGTTTCAATGATTGTAGCGTAGCCCTCAGTCTCAGACGGTCTGCGGTCCCCTTTTCGCGATCGCCCTGCTGCGATCGCCACCTGATATGATCCAGTCTGCCCAATCCGGGTATACCCTCCCTGTGTTTGCCTGTGCTGCTGCAGTCGCAGCGCTCAAAGCGCTGCAGCACCCATCGCCCCTGAGCATCACTGACGTTACGGTTGACCTCATTCATCCTGCCGAGCTTGTCGACATCCCAATTGAGCAAGTTGCACAGCTTGATGACACATCCGCCTTGGCGATCGCGCGCAGTCAACCCGGAGATAATTTAGATATTACGCGCCACACCCCAATTTGGGCGCAGGTCCGCTGGGGCGACTCCAATCAACCCCATGCTGTTGAGATCAAGGGTGGAGAGGGGTTAGGCCGCCAGGTCAACAGCGGCGATCCCGCTATTTATCGCTATGCCCAACAACTGTTACAGACCAACCTAAGAGCACAGCTGCAGTTAGGGCAGCGCATTCAGGTCACTGTTATTTTGCCCGAGGGGCGACAGCTGGCGGAGCGGACGTCTAACCGTGCTTTCGGCATTGTCGACGGGCTGTCCTTGCTCGGAACGTCAGGGATTGCACAACCTCTAAGTGCGCCTGCACAGCTTGAAGACTATCGTTCTGCGCTGCGGCAGTCGGCTTATCGAGACTGCGTTGTGCTCTGTCTCGGCGAAAACGGCCTTGATATGGCCCAACGGCTCGGCATTACGGTTGGACGTACCTTCAAAACCGCCAATTGGATTGGTCCTATGTTGGTGGAGGCCGCCACCCAGAACATAGACGCGATTTTGCTGTTGGGCTATCACGGCAAGCTGCTGAAACTGGCCGGCGGTATTTTTCATACCCACCACCATTTGGCAGATGCGAGACAAGAGATTCTAGCGGCCTACAGCGCGGATGTTGGTCTCCCAATAGAAGCGGTGCAGAAAGTCCTGTCGAGTCCGACTGCTGAAGCGGCCCTGACCTATCTCCGAACCTTGGAACCCCCCAGAGTAGCAATGGAATCTGTTGAGTCCGGCAAAGTCGAAGGCTGGGCTAGTGCGATCTACTCCCGCATCGCCAGCCAAATTGAGCAGCGCTCCCGCGACTACATCTATCAGCTGGGGCAACGCCAGGTTCCAGTGGGATGTGTGCTCTTTAATCGGCAGCGCCAGATTGTCGTTACGGGAGAAATTGCCGCCACACTACTCCCCCAAGTTTGCTAAGCTGATTTGAACGCATCGCTAGCGTCTCGTCTTCAATTTTTTTGAGGCACTCATCCTCTACTGAAAGCAGGTACCCCAGTGTCTTTACACACCGAACAGCCTCCCTCTGCATCGTTTACAGACGCCATCAATCGGCAGATGATTGCCATCCTTGATTTTGGCTCTCAATACTCTGAGTTGATTGCGCGTCGCATTCGCGAAACACAAGTTTACTCCGAGGTGCTGTCCTATCGGATGTCGGCTGAGCAACTCAGACAGCTCAACCCGAAGGGCATCATTTTATCTGGCGGACCTAGCTCGGTGTATGACCCTGGTGCCCCGCATTGT